>SXRI01000035.1 GCA_005793615.1 Bdellovibrionales bacterium | reverse complement strand
TTACTTTCTTCACGTGACCTCCTTTTGGTTTTGCTCTGGATTCTTGGTCGAACCCGGAATTAAATCTCAAGTGAGGTCATGTTTCAAATTTCAACTAAGAATAAATCTGTTCCATCTCGCATTGTTTTATCGTCTCGCGTCCCTGATCGAAATCTGCTTTGACTGAAACGTCAAAGATATCACTGAAGAGACCGCGCACACTGCCTTTAAGTTTTTCCGCCTTTTCCGTCGAACTCACCGCACTCTCACCGAGCTCACGCAGTTTCTTCGCGGAATACTGGTAGAATTTATTCATGTCGCGATGATCCACCCAGAGCGTGTTCATTTGCCGGGTTTCGAGTTTCTGCTTGTCTACCGGCTGATTCGCCCCGGTGTAACGGATGTGCTTGTTGTTGCGCGGAAGAAACAGATAGGTATCAAACGAGAGCGGCTCTCCAGCATCGATATCAACCAGCTTCACGGTACGGAAGGCGCGCGCTCTCGCCTTCATCGGGGTGATATTGTCGTGAATCGCTTTTTTCAAAAGCGACAAATCAATCGGCAGCATGAAAGCGCCAGTGAAGCCGTTTTTCAGCAGCAGCCGAGGCTCATAACGCTCGCCACTGATGGTAACGAAATACTTGATCACCGATGGACATTGATTAAGTAATACCTGGGCAATTTCAGCGCCGGCCATGCCCTCGAGACTCGATCCGCAAAAAATCGCATTGAAGCTGTCGTCCTGCCATTGATCAAATGAATTGGCAAAATCATCGATAGAAACAACGCGGGCGAAATCCGACCCTTCGCATATCCCCTCAAGGATCTGCGCTACCTTTTGCTCCAGGCCGATACATAATATTCGGAGCGGGACCAACTCGCTCATCGGTTATTCTTCCGATCGTCAGCGTGTAGTAGTCTTCTTATGAGTCTCTTCCAGTTTTCTCTGCAACAGCTCAGGGGTAAATGGCTTCACGATGTAATTGTCGACGCCCGACTTCACCGCCTCTGCCACCTCATGACCTTCGCTCTCCGCCGTCAGGAGAACAAAAGGCAGTGCCTTATAACGACCATCGGCACGCACTCTCTTGAGCAAATCAAGTCCGGTGCAATTAGGCATGTTCCAATCCGAAATGACCAAACCAATCGGTGATGTTGCCGCTTGGATGGCCTCCCAAGCCTTTTGCCCATCGGCTGCCTCGATGATGTCGGAAAAACCTATGTCCTTACAAGCCTTCACGACGATCTTACGCATCGTCATCATATCGTCGACAACCAAGACTTTTGTTGTTGGGTCAAACATGCTGTCTCCTTCTACAAGACTCTTAATCTTTCGAAAAACCAACCACTCTAGCGAAGTGGATTAAAACTCAATTTCCGCAATTCGGCGCCCCGCTCAACTCTTCTCAACAACGATCTCAAGATGAAAAGGACCTGCAGGGCTATCAAATGGAATCACAATCGCCGGGCTCTTCGACGAATGATAGAGGCGAAGACGCTCTCCAGTTAAAACCGTCGGCAGCGCGCGGTCGAGTGTGTAACCCTTTTGATCGTTCAATACAGTCTTTGCCTGACCGAAGATAATATTCAGGATTTCCGCTGCAGCATCTTCGATCTCGGTCGTAATCGTGTCATGTTTTTCACCGGTCAATCCTTCGTAAATTTTCAAAAAAGTTTCACCGCGGAAGCAAAGGTTAATCGACCCGGTAAACTCCTTACAGGAAAGTGCGATCACTCCGGCGATCTCCATCGGCAACCTATCGTCGGCTTTCTTGATCATCGGTTTACCGGGCGTCAAGACCAATTTCGCCTGAGTCTCAAGAACACTGCGAGCTGCGGCGATGAACGGATTGATGAATTCAACATCAACCCCGCTACCTGATTTCGGTGAGGCTTTTTTCAGAGCTTCATCGAGTGACGCCACCGTGACAAAAACACTTGTTAATCCATCCTGTTTGAACTGACGGCCAATCTCGGTATTGAGATTCACCACGAAGAGACTCTTGCCATTCGCCTTGAGCGCCTGGTTGTAGAGCACGAAGGTCCGATACGCCGTCGGCTTGAAAAGATTGACAGCTTTGAAATCCAGTACATGCACCTTGGCGGAACTCAACAACCAGCCCTTAACCATGGCGTCCATGGCGCCCGCATCTGCAGATTCTATGGTTGACGGACAGGTGATCAGATGCACGCCGTCTTTTTCGCTGGTCGTATAATGCATAATGCTTATCCCCGCTGACTGGACCGATATTGAGTGTTTCTCTACTCTTAAGGATGCTTTCGAGCGACGAAAAAATCTAGTAATGATTCATACTGGATACCCGCTCTCGACCTAAGGCTAAGTTTGTCACAGTTTAGTTTGCCTACTCTTCATCAAATCACGGTTTTTCACGAAAAGTTCAGTATGTCCGGCAAGCGTCGCTTCCACAAAAACGAACTCCTTACGGTGGCCACTTGGAAGTCCAAGTTTTGGGCCTATTTTTGGAAGCACGTCGTGTGGAGCGTTTGTATTTTCATGGGCTTCATGTGGTTCACCACCTCCTACCTCGTTTACTTCTTCGAACAAGGCGCGGAAGGAGCGAACATCAAGAGCTTTGGCGGAGCCTTGTGGTGGGGAATCGTCACTTTTCTCACCATTGGCTATGGCGACTTAACGCCAACCACAGCCCCCGGTCGCTTGGTTGCGGGCGCCCTCATGCTCTCGGGCGTCGGTTGCGTTGGTATTATCACCGCGAAAATTTCATCGATATTCCTAGAGCGTGCGCTCAAAGACGGGAGAGGGATCGTGGACACCAACAGACTCAAGAACCATTTCGTGATTTGCGGCTGGAATGATGACATGGTTGAACTTCTTTACCACATTCTCGATTTCAATCCGGATTTTACCTCGGAGGACGTGGTGATCGTGGCGAACGTTCCCCCGGCGCAGCTCGAGGGAATTCGCGCCGACGAGCGCCTCAATCATCTTCAAGTCATCAATGGCGACCATTTCAGCGAAATCAATCTCAAACGAGCGGCACCGGAGCGTGCCCGAAAAATTTTGATTCTCGCCGATCGCACTCATGGCGTGAGCGGACAAACTCCGACCGCCACTGAAATCGATGCTCGCACGATCATGACGGCCATGACGATCTCTAACCTCGCCCGCGGCACCCTGGTGGCGGCTGAAATCCTCGACCCGAATATGGACCATTACCTTAAACTCGCAAATGTTTCCGAGATCATCTACTCCAGCGAGTATTCGCGCCTACTTCTCGGCAACGCCTCCACCGGAACGGGAATCGCCAATATCATTTTTGAGCTTCTTGACGCCAAGGCGGGCGCCCATATCACCTCGGTGCCGATTCCCGAAAACCTGCATGGCTCGACCTATGAAAGAATGAAAACCGAGCTTGAAGTCATCAATCACAACTGGCTGGTGGTCGGAGTCCTGGAGAATTCAGGCAATAGCCACTCCATTCGTGAAATCGCTCTTCGTCGAGCCCAGCAAACGCCTGACGTCGCGAAACTGGTCGCTAACCTTAAGACCGTAAAGTCGATGCGTTGCAATCAGCCTATCTTCAATCCACCTCATAATCACAAAGTCAGCGAAGCCACCATGGCCATCGTCATCGCAAAACGCTCAGGCGCGGAAGGAGGTCAAGATGTCAGCGGAACGGAAGCAAGCAGCACCATCGACATTCAAAGACCAGCCGCTTGAGACCTACGGCTCAAAAATTCTCGCGCGCATGCATGATGTCGTGCTGTTTTCAGACATCAAGAATCATAAAGGCGCCGTCGAAGCATTAGTTTCCATTATGGGAGATCGCACGATCAATGCCGGATCGAACATCATCGTAGAGGGCACCAACGGCACTGAAATGTTCATTCTTTACCAGGGACGAGCCTCAGTCTACAAATCCACCCCGCAGGGCGACGAGTACAAAGTGGCGATTTTTGAAGGCGAGAAAAACATCGCCTTTGGCGAGAGCGGCCTCATTGATGCCGACTCCCGCTCAGCAACGATTCGCGCAGACATCGAATGCCATTGCGTCGTACTCGAGCGCAAAGCCTTTGAGAGATACTCAACCGCGTATCCGCAATGGGCTTTACCGATCTACCGGCGAATCGCCCAATCGGTGATGACACGAATGAAGAAAACCAACAATGATATGATGCTGCTTTACAACGCTCTGGTCGCCGAAATCCGCGGCGAATAACCCTGACATTCTTGGCTGAACAAGCAGAGCAAAAAATTAAGTATTCGAGGCGCCGGCAAAAACGCCGTTCTTATCAGTCTGCACCTGAAAGGCATACCCTTGACCGGGAATGGAAACCACATAGTTGGCAGTAGCGCCAAGCTTGCGCCTGAGTGAACAAATATGTTTATCTACCGTGCGCTCAACGACATTGAGATTCTCACCCCATACTTCGCGCAAAATCTCCGCCCGAGCCAATGTCCGCGGATCGTTTTTCACCAAAAGATAAAGAATCTTGAATTCATTGGGGGTAAGAAAGAGATTTTTCTCAGTACCCGTCTCGCCAAAACTCACCCGCTGTCGGCCTACCTGAAAATGAAGCCGCCCCTTCCAAAAGTCGTCAGCCGCGACACCCGCGCCCACAGTGGCAGCATTTCGCGCTAAGCGAGCCTTGATGCGAGCCCGTAATTCATCCGGATGAAAGGGCTTGAAAATGTAGTCATCAGCTCCGGCAGCAAAACCCTGAACCAGGTCAGAAGTCTCGTTTCGCCCAGTAACAAACATAATAGGGATATTTTTTAAACGCGGATCGCGCCGCAATTCCTCGCAAAGCGAAAGACCATCGCGTCCAGGGAGACCGACATCAATCAGAATTAAATCATAGGACCTTGCCGCCAACGCCGCGAGTGCTTGTTCCGCGTCGACGGCACAAGTGATCTCAAACTCTCCACGCAGAGTCGAACGCACCAGGAGCTGAAACTCCGGCGCATCCTCTATTAGCAACGCCTGTCCTAACGTATTCGACAATCGATTTCTCCTAATGAGCCAGGCAACGCCTAAACTGCTCTACGATATTTTGCTATATT
>SXRI01000476.1 GCA_005793615.1 Bdellovibrionales bacterium | reverse complement strand
TTTGATTTCGATCGTCAAGCATTTGAGGATTTATACGCTCGTGTTTATACGGCGTTTCGAAAAATGCGCGAAGAGATGCGAGCTACGATTCTGTCGAGCGACGATTTCGAGCATTTTGATCAGGTTGCCAAACTGTTTCGTTTGAAACCCGATTTTGAAAAGCATCTCGGACGAGGTGTTTCAGATCAGGTGTTTGAATGGCTCATCAATAGCCGTTTTTCTCCGCGTGTTGAAAACATGGTGATGGAGACGCTCGATCGCTGGTCGCCGAGTAAGATCGTGGATGGTCTCGACAATCTCATTTCCGGAGAACAGAAAGAGATTGTGGCACGTGAACTGTCGCGCGGCGCCGGACGGGGACGGGAGTTCACGGTTCCCGTTCACGAACTCAGGGATATCTCGCAATTCGAGGACCTTCCGGTCGTGCGCATGCCTTTGTCGCGGACCTTTACCTCAACGGACCAGCGGTTGTTTGAGGAGTTTGTTCGTACCCTGGTGGCGCCGAATCTCACTCTCAATAAGCAGGAAACGGAACTTCGCCGGCAGAAGGCTCGTGATACGGTTTTGCCGCACGAGATCTCGGTTGAGAAGAACCAGGTGATCGTCCAAGAAGGGGCCGTCGTACAGCCGCTTCACGTTACGCTTTTAAATGAAATCGAAAATCAACGATCGAGCCGAAATCGAAATTTCATCGCTTTGGTTTCGTCGGTGATGTTTGTGGTCATACTCTTGGTGTTTTCGTCCTATTTGCGTCGCTTCACTCTTAATCGTGTGAAGATCTCGTCGACCGACACGGTGATAATGGGTGTCGTGACGGTGATCGTTGTCGCTGTTACCAAGTTCTTTTTGTTTTTGACCAATACGGCCTTTTCGATGCGATTCGGGACAACGATTCCTGAGTCCGCCTTTCTATTTGCGGCACCCGTTGCGGCGGGCACGATGTTGGTAGGTCTGTTGATCACATCGGGCGAAGTCGTGTGGATATTCTCGCTCTTTATCGCCGTGGTGCTCGGGCTGATGTCCGACATGAAGTTCTCGTTTTTGTTAGTTACTGTTATCAGCAGCATTGCGGCGGCTCGCGGCGTTCATGGTTGTAAAACCCGCAATGATTTGTATGCGGCCGGAGTGCGCACGGGCCTTGTGAACGCACTGATGGTGATGTTGGTGGTGACGGTGCAGTTCTACGGTAACGAGAACTTTGTTCGTCAGCTGGCGTGGACTGTACCAGCTGGCTTTTTGTCAGGCGTTCTGTCGAGTTTGGTGGCGATGATGATCGTGCCTCTCTTGGAGACGATTTTCAATGTCACTACCGATGTTCGCTTGCTTGAACTTTCCAACCTGAATCATCCGTTATTGAAGGAAATGATAGTTAAGGCGCCTGGGACTTATCACCATTCGCTCGTTGTCGGATCGATGGTGGAAGCGGCGGCTGAACAGATCGGCGCCAATCCTCTTTTGGCGAAGGTCATGAGCTATTATCATGACATTGGTAAGATCGAACATGCCCAGTATTTCATTGAGAATCAAAAGGCCGGTCAGAATCCGCATGATCAGCTGAGCCCGCATATGTCGAAGACCATTTTGATCGCGCACGTAAAAGACGGTGTTGAGCTTGGGCTGAAACACAAACTTGGAAAGCCAATCATCGATGGTATCGTGCAGCATCACGGGAATACGTTGATCGCCTTCTTTTACAATCGGGCGCTTGAGCTTCAGGATGCTGATATTGATGAGGTTCGTGAAGAGGACTTCCGCTATCCGGGCCCTAAACCGCAGTTCCGTGAAGCGGCGTTGATTATGTTGGCTGACTCGATTGAGGCTGCGTCGCGTTCTTTGGACGAGCCGACACCGGTGCGTCTTCAAAATATCGTGAAGAATATTATCCAACGTAAATTTATGGATGGTCAGCTCGATGAATGTAATCTCACTTTGCGCGACCTGACGACGATCGAAGATTCGTTTATCAAGATTTTGCATGGAATCTATCACTCGCGAATTGACTATCCCCGTCGAGCTGGTGGAGGGGCGAGTGAAGCACCTCCTGCCCAACCCTTACCTGGGCAGAACGCCTACTCTCCTGCGCAGCAGCGACGGCAGTTCGATACAAAGTCTGACTCCAAAACAGAGACAAGGGCGCCGAGTAACGGTAACGTCTTACCAGGGCCAGGCACTAAGAAGTGACCAATGAAAATTACAATCATTAATCAATCGGGCCGCGCAGTTCCTAGGCGTTTTTTGCATCTGTGGATGGCGCGCTTGGAGCGCTTGGCAAAAGGCGAGCTCAATAGAGATGTTAGAGATATTGGCAGAGATGCTGGTGTTCGCGGGCGAGAACGTAAGATCCTCGCGGGTACCTATCGGAAAAAAGAATTGATTGTGGTCTTTCTATCTCGGCAGGAAGCTCGGCGACTCAACCGGACCTTTCGCCGCCGTGATTATGCGACAGATGTTCTGAGCTTCTCGTCCGGTGAACCAGATGTTCTGGGAGAGTTAGTTATTTGCCCAGAAGTGATCAGCAAACAGGCAAAGGAAAATGGACTTTTGGTGCGTGAAGAGCTGGGCTATATGGTTTTACATGGCTTTTTGCATCTTCTCGGTTATGACCATGAGCGTTCTAAGGCAGAAGAACGGCGGATGTTTGCTATTCAGGATCGACTTTTTGAACACCTCTTGTCGCAGGTCTCCTAAGCTGCTAGTTGTTGATTTTCATAATAATCTTTAAACTCTTTTGTTAACATGCCTAATCTCATGCTTAAGTTTAAGGCTGTGCATGCGACTATTTTGATTTTGCTCAAAGGATCTATAATGTCACTTACTACTGAATTATCCGACGTTAAAGGGCGCTTAAAGGCGCTTGCCGACAAATCCTCCGAACTTCGGGGGTATCTTTGACATTCCTATGAAGGAAAAACGCCTGCAAGAACTCAATATGCAGAGCGAGAACCCTGACATTTGGAATAAACCCGCGGAGATGCAAAAGCTCAATAAAGAGAAGGCGTTGGTTGAAAAAGCCGTGACGTCTTGGAAGGAGCTCCATTCGCGAGTCGATGATGCGATGGCGCTCTTGGAGTTGGCAGTCGAAGCTAAGGATGAAGGAACTTTTGACGAAGTAAAGTCCGAGGCCGGTAAACTCGAAGAATTCGTGCACGAGCTTGAGGTCAAGAAAATGCTCGCCGGTGAACTCGATGGCAACGGCACCTACCTCTCAATCAATGCGGGTGCAGGTGGCACCGAAGCTCAGGATTGGGCGGATATGCTCTACCGCATGTACATGCGGTATGCGGAAAAAAACGGCTATAAACTTGAAACCATAGAGTACAACGAAGGCGATGCTGCTGGTATAAAAGGCGCAACGCTTTTGATTCAGGGGCCCTATGCCTATGGCCATTTGAAAGCTGAATCCGGTGTGCATCGTTTGGTGCGAATTTCGCCCTACGATTCCAATGCACGCCGCCACACTTCGTTCGCGAGCGTTTTTGTGTGGGCGGAGGTCGATGATGACATCAACATTGAAGTGAATCCGGTAGACATCGTAGTTGAAACCTATCGTTCATCCGGTGCGGGAGGACAGCACGTCAACAAGACCGATTCAGCGGTGCGAATGCGCCACTTACCATCGGGCATCGTTGTAGCTTGTCAAAACGAACGTTCGCAGCACGCCAACCGTGATCGAGCGATGAAGATGTTGAAAGCGGCCCTTTATGAGAAGGAAGTAGAGAAGCGTAACGCCGAAAAGGATGCGCTGAACTCCACCAAAAAAGCGAATGAATGGGGTTCGCAGATTCGCTCGTATGTCATGCACCCCTATCAGTTGGTGAAGGACCATCGAACCCAGCATGAAACCAGTCAGGTGCATTCTGTGATGGATGGTGATCTTGATGAATTCATCTACGCCTATTTGAAGGGCGGGGAGAAGCCCCGTAACGCCTCGGGTGCTACGGGAGATGACCTTTGAGGTTTCTCAAGCGCGCCTTTTGGACCGAACCCCGCGAGGCTTTTCACCTTTGGTTGGTTATACGCTTCGTCGCCACCGGACGGAGATTGTTAAGCTTGCCGTCGATGTTGAGCTTGGTTGGGATGTGTGTCGGCGTGGCGTGCTTGACAGTGGCGATGGCGGTCGTCAGCGGTTATGAAGCCACATTGAAGAGCGCAATCATCGATGTTTTCGGTGATGTCCAGGTGATTCGTCGTGGTGAGAGAACCCAAAACTTTGACGCGATTATTAGTCAGATCAAAGAAGCGGCCCCTGAAGTCCAAGCTTATACGCCTTTTGTGTTTATTGAAGGCCTGGTTGCCGGTGGCGGTCGTCTTTCAGGTGTCTCCATTCAGGGCGTGGACGCCAAGACCGTCGAGCGGGTGCTGCATGTGCGCAACCGAGTCATTCATGGAGAGTTCAGCTTCGAGCCCAAGAACGGCCTGCCAGCGGCTTTGGTTGGTAAGGCGCTTGCTAAGAAATTTGCGTTGAAAGTAGGCCAGCCTTTTAAGGTTGTGATCCCGACATTGTCCAAATCGGATTCGACCAATTTCAATCCAAAAATTCAAAGCTATGTTTTAGTCGGAATACTTGACCTTGGTAAGGCCGAGTATGACGAGCGCACTGTCATGGTTGATTTGCAGTCGGCGCAGGCATTCGCGGGAATCGGCGAGAACTTCAGTGGAATTCGCATCAAGCTCGCCGATCACGATAGCGCTCCTGAAGTGGCGAGTCGGTTGGCAAGAAAACTAGGTCCGCAATTCTGGCTGATGGATTGGACCGAAGTGAATAAAAACCTGTTTGAGGCGGTGAAAATTGAAAGAGTGGCGATTTTTTTCGTCATCTTGATCATGGTCATTGCGGCTTGCTTTAATATTGCCTCGGGATTGTTTGTGAGTGTTCTGCAGCGATACGGCGATATTAGTATTCTACGCGCCATGGGGTTTTCGAAAAAAGATGTTGCTCGTGTTTTCATTTATCAGGGACTGTTTTTCGGCGTCGTCGGCACGATTGCGGGTTTGATTCTCGGAGTGATTTTGTCGATTGCTTTCGTGGTCATACAGAAATTCGTGGTTCTATTGCCGGTTGAAGCTTACCGACTTGATCATGTGGGCGTCGACATTCGTCCGTGGGACACTTTGGCGATCGTGGTGGCGGCGATGTTGATCTGTTTGTTTTCAACCTTGGTTCCGGCTCGCCGTGGGGCTCAGCTCGATCCAGTGGAGGGCTTGCGCTATGAATGATCTTTTATCAGTGCAATGTGTGACCAAGTCCTATCCGATGGGAGCAAGCCGCCTTGAGGTTCTAAGGGGTATCAGTCTCGATATAGCCGTTGGGGAAGCGGTTTGCATTGTCGGTTCATCTGGAGCCGGTAAGAGTACTCTCCTGCATATCTTGGGAACCCTTGATAAGCCAACATTGGGCAAAGTGATTTTCAAGGGTAAGGACCTTACCCGAGAGAGTGATGAGAGCCTGGCGGAATTTCGCAATCGCTCGATGGGTTTTGTGTTTCAGTTTCATCACTTGATGAGCGAGTTTAACGCGCTTGAGAACGTCATGATGCCGTGCCGAATTTCTGGCATGTCGATTCGTGAATCCAAGATTGAGTCAGAAAAACTTCTCGAGCTACTTGGCTTGGGAAGTCGCCTTAAACACTTTCCCTCGGAGCTTTCCGGAGGCGAGCAGCAACGAGTGGCTATTGCGCGGGCCTTGGTTCGTAGGCCCGAGGTGCTGTTTGCTGACGAGCCCACCGGTAATCTCGATACCGCCAATGCGGGGCGTATTCAGGATTTGTTTTTTGAACTCAAGACTCGCATGAATCTAACACTGGTGGTGGTGACGCATGACGCGGCCTTTGCGCAGAAGTTCCCGCGAATCTTGCGAATGCGCGATGGCCTTTGGGATCAGGCATAGGTTCTGGTTCATTATTTGACACAAAGAGTTGATGGCGAGTTCATGGTTTGAGGTCGAGGTTTGAGTTTTTGACAACACCTGGGATTCGTACTAGTCTTTCGCAAGCATAAGTTAACTTACTAGAACTACTGATGTTTTTATGTATTTCTGAAGCTGCCTTCGCAACTGACGGCGAGGGGTGAATTGTTTTGTGAGAGATACCGCAGTAGTGAATCAACGGATTTTGCGACGGATTTGACGTCGGAATTTAAGTTGGTGCTTAAACTTGGTGCGAGAGTTTTGCGGTTTGCTTGCAGTCGGATGTGATTGTAGCGGTGAACAAACAGAATCTTGCCCGCATTAAATGTAGGAACCGGGACCGACTTTGACACGCACATCTCGAGTCTTTCTCCTTTCGGCGCTTTTCTTGTTTTGTGGCATTATTTTCGAGAGCCTGTCTGTTGCGGCGACCGAACAAGACAAGCTTGGATCACCTGATGCCTCGGCTGAAAGTGAATCTCTTGTGCGCGATCCGGCGCAAGCTCGGCGGCGAACTCGCCGGACGGGGCGTCTCAACGAAAGCAGAGAAAAAACTAAGACTTTGCCTGCGGCTAAAGGCACTAAAGCCGCGGCGGCGGCGGCCGGAACTGTGATCGAGGATACTCAAGGCATCACGGTGGGTAAGATCGCGGTCAAAGGAAATAAGAAAATCGAAACCGACGCGATCATTGCGCGTTTGCTTTCTAAGCCAGGCGAGCCGTACTCACTGGCAAAGTTGCGTCAGGATGTCGACGCTGTTTTTAAGGCCGGCTATTTCTACGATGTGAAAATTGATCGCGCTCTGAGCGGCACTAGCGCTGACCTGACTATTATTGTGACGGAGAAGCCGTCGTTAGCCGAGATTCGCTACGAGGGAAATCATGAGCTCGAAGCGGATGACGTAAAAGAGGCGGCTGGTTTAAAGGCTTTTGAAATTCTCAATATGAACAAGGTTCGGGAAGCGACTGAGAAAATTCAGAAGCTTTACGAGGACAAGGGCTACTTCCTCGCGAAAATCACCCCACGGATCGAGGACATCGTCGCCGGTGAAAGCGTACGCTTGATTTTTGACATTCAGGAAAACGAGAAGGTGAAAGTCAAGCGCATCACCTTTCTTGGTAATCGCAATCTTGGCGATGGGCGACTGAAATCGGTTATGGCCACTCAAGAGGGCGGGTTCTTTAGCTTCGTTTCCGGCTCTGGCGCTTACAAGCAAGATGCGTTTGATCGCGATATCCAAGTCATTAACTACTCCTATTTCAACGAAGGCTATGTTCAAGTAAAGGTTGATCGCCCACAGGTGTATGTGACACCCGACAAAAAAGGCATTTACGTTACCATTCGTGTTGAAGAGGGTGAGCGTTTTAAGATCGGTACGGTCGATTTCTCCGGCGACTTATTGTTCGAACGAGATGAATTGTTCAAGGCGACCGAGATCAATGGTTCCGGCTGGTATGTGCATGAGACCTTATTGAAGGACTTGCGCACGCTTCAGGCGAAGTACGGCGACTTGGGCTATGCCTATGCTAACATCATTCCTCGCACCCGCGTACGCGAGAAAGACCGTGAAGTCGATATCACCTTTGAGATCGATAAGGGGAACAAGGTTTACTTCGGACGCATCAGTACTGTCGGCAATAGTCGTACGCGCGATAAGGTTATCCGCCGAGAATTGACGGTTCGCGAAGGTGAGCTCTATAACGAAACCCGCAAACGGGAGTCGTTCGATAACGTTAAGCGCCTGGGCTACTTCGAAGAGGTTAACTTTAATTCGAAAACCCCCGCAGAGAATCCGGATTTAATGGACATCGATATTGTGGTGAAAGAACGCAATACCGGTACCATTCAAGTAGGTGCCGGCTACTCGACTTATTCGCAGTTTATTTTTAACGGCAAAGTGGACCAAATCAACTTGTTCGGGCGCGGACAAAAATTAGGCGTCTCTGTAGACTTGAGCGCAAACCAATCGATTTACAGTCTCAATTTCACCGAGCCGCATTTCTTCGATAGCGATTGGTCGGTGGGTTTTGATGCATATCAAAGTTTCCGCAGACTCTTGCAGTTTGATGAAACCAAAAAGGGTGGAGCTTTGCGAGTCGGCCATCCGCTTGCTCCCTATTTGAATGGGTACATTCGCTACAAGTTGGATAACACCGAGATTGTTCTCAACCCGACCTATGGCGATCCGACGCTCTTTCCAACCGGGGTGGATCAGCCTGGTAACCCCAACGGCTGGACATCTTCGGCAACCTTTACGCTCGAATATGATAAACGTAACGACCGGTTTGCTCCGTCCAAGGGACTGTTCTCGTCGGTGTCACTTGAGTACGCGGGTATCGGTGGAGACAAGAGATATACCAAAGGAACGTTCACTGGGCGTTTCTACGAAAAATTGTTCTGGGAGTTCGTATTCCGTAACAACTTCACCTACGGGATGATTCGCTCGAATAGCGGTCGCGATGACGATCCGCCGCCGTACAACGAACTCTTTTTGCTCGGTGGTGCCTACAGTTTGCGCGGCTTTGATTGGTACAGCGTGGGTAAACGAAAGTTTTCGCAAAAGCGGTTTGCCTGTTTAACAGCGACGACTCCTGATCCGACCTGCGGTATTGGCTTTAGCGGTGGGTATCCATCGAGCGTAGCGTGGAGCAAATCGTGGATTCCTTTCGGTGGTACGCAAGAGATTTTCTATAATGCCGAGATTGAGTTCCCGTTGATTTCGGAAGCGGGGATCAAGGGCGTGTTTTTCTATGATATCGGTGAGGCCGAGGATTATCTTCATGTCGATGCCTTGAGGCAGGACGTGGGCTTTGGCTTCAGGTGGTTTTCTCCGATTGGCCCCTTGCGTTTTGAATGGGGTTTTCCGCTCAACCGTCAGCCTGACGAGAGAGCTAGTAACTTCCAGTTCGCGATCGGATCACCTTTTTAAGTTTAGAAAACGGTTTTTAAAAGTTATCGAGGAGGAAAAGGACGATGATGACGAAGACGATCAAATGTGTAGCCAGCCTGGCATTTGCCGGATTTTTGCTGAACGCGTTGACCCCCAGTGCAAGCGGCGCTCAGGAAAACAAGATTGGCTATGTCGATATGCAAAAAGCAATTCAAGAAACCTCCAGCGGCAAGAAGGCAAAAAAAGAGCTTGAGAAGGAGTTCAATGCCAAGAAGGCCGAGCTGCAGAAAAAAGAAGGCGATCTGAAGAAAATGGACGAAGATCTTCGCAAAAAAGCGGCGGCTTTGTCAGAGGAAGCGCGCACTAAGAAAATGCAAGAACTGCAGACTGAGGCGATGAAGTTTCAGCGTGAAGTCAGTGAAAGCCAAATGAACATTCAAAAGAAAGAGCGTGAGCTGACGCAGCCGATTCTCGAAAAGCTTCAGGCCGCTCTTGAAAAACTCGCGAAAGAGGGCGGTTATACTGTCGTTCTTGAAAAAAACGAGCAGAGCGTATTGTGGGCGAAAAAAGATCTAGATCTTACGGATGCAATGATTAAGGAATATGAAAGAACCGCTGGCGATAAAAAGTAGTAGCCGGCCTTAGGTGGATGATTATGGCTGAAAAGTCCCC
>SXRI01000475.1 GCA_005793615.1 Bdellovibrionales bacterium | reverse complement strand
TTTGCCTTCCGAGCTTTGTAAGATCTGCTCGAACTGCCGTGAAAGCAAGTCTCTGCTAGCAGAGGTGATGTTGCTTGACTTTCGACGCATAGTGCCGGATAAACTCAGCCCTTTCAGCTAGATAGCGATTAGAACCGAAGCGTAAATCAGACTCGAACGAGATGCGAATGAGAACTGTAAAAGTCTTCGATCCCCAAGATTTTCCAGCTTATCTTCCGAAGCTGAATCATCTCTACGACGATCTCTTTGCCGACGGTAAGGGCTTTCGCTCTTTGCTTGTTCAGCGCGTGGCGCGACCGCTTCAACTTTCAGACCGCGCCGTTGATCTTCTTTGCCAGACGATTGAGTTCATTCATAACGCCTCACTCTTACATGATGATCTTGTGGATCGTTCACAGCTTCGCCGCAACAAACCAGCGGCGTGGACGAAGTACACGCCTGAGTACGCCGTTTTGGCGGGAGACTATTTGCTGGCTCGGGTGATGGTGAATCTCTCTGGTCACGGCAACGTTAAATTGATTCAGTACACCTCGCAGATCATTTCTGATTTGCTCGAGGGCGAGTGGATTCAGGATTCACTGGTGCGTGATTTCGACATCACTCTCGAGCAACTTGACCGCGTTCATAACTTGAAGACGGGCTCGCTTTTCAAATGGTGTTTGCGTGCGCCTTTTATCGCGGCCGAGATCTATGATCGTGAGTTGCATGCGGTGCTGGACGAATGCGGCACGATGCTAGGACTTCTGTTTCAGCGTAGCGATGATCTGTTGGACTTCGATGTTCGTAACTATGAGAACAAAGCGGTTATGGGCGATTTGAAGTCGGGCTATTTGAATTCATTCGGTGTGTTTTTAACTACCGGGTTAACGCAGGGAAAACGCCTGGCAGTTTTTAGATCGCAGTCTCTCGGTGAGTTGAAGTCGGTCGTTGGCGAGAAGTACTTCGAAGAGCGTGTCCAGGAATTTGATCGCCTTGGTGTATCGATGATTGAACTCTACAATCATCAGGTTCAGGGGCTTGAACGCTTGCTTGCGGGCCAGGTCGGTCGGGAGATCGTCGCTGAACTCTTGCCACTTTCCAAACCGCTTTATTGGCGTAAGAAGTGACGCAAATGGAGACCGAGCGTTGGAAGACTTTTTCCACTCAAGATACCGAATTTTTCAAGTATCTCGACGGTAGTTTCTCGACGAGTCATCGCGCTGTGCCGGTACGTTCGCTCAACATTGGTTCTGGTTCCGAGCGGGTGACCTTTGAGATTGTTCCTCTTAAAGAAATCGTGCGCCCGTCGCTGGGGGTGGTTTTATGGCATGTGATTCGACCGCGCACCTTGGTGTTGTCGATCGGCCCGATGATGGTCACGACCTTTGCCTGTTGGGGTAGTGGTCGTGCTGTTAATCCGGTGATCGCGCTGAGTTCTTTTTTGGGCGTACTTTTTTTCCATTTTGCCGCCAATCTCTTTAACGATTACGGCGATCATATCGAAGGTCGTGATCGTTTGCGCCCGTCTGGCGGCACCCGCGTGATTCAAAATGGCTGGGTGGCGGCAGCGAATATCAATCGTTGGGGTTGGGGTTTTTTGTTGGCGGCAGGTGTCTGTGGACTTCCCGCCGTTCTCATGCACTTAGCGCCGGTGACGGTCGTGGCGGGTGTTACGGCGTTGGTCGGTTTGGAGTTTGCGTTTCGGCGTTTGCATCTCAAGGCACGGGGTTGGTCAGAGGTGATTGCCTTTGCGCTCACAGGACCGCTTCTCAGTGGTGGTTTTGCGTGGGCGATCACCGGCGTGGTGTCGTTAGACCACGTTGTTCTTGGTGGTATTTTTGGCGGACTCAGTTTGATGTATTTTCATGCGGTGAATTTTGAGAACATCATGTGCGATTCGCAGGCAGGGGTACGTACCTGGGCGACGCGCTCGGGATTTGACGCGAGCAAAAGGTTTTTTGTTTTCACTGCCGCTGTCGTCTTTACCTGCGCTCTCGCCTTTGTATGGCGTTTTGCGCCAACACCGGCCATGTTTGTCGTGATCGCAGTTATGGCGGGCTCACTGCTCACACTCTGTCTGCGTGTGCGGCGATTGGCCTCGCCTCTTGCAAGTGGTCTAGTCGGTTTGCGCGGTTCGGTTTTGACTTTGGCGTGGTCGCTAACTCTGCTTCTGATAGGCGCATTTACTGTAGGGATGATGGGCTGGTGATGGTTTGGTAAGGGATCTCGCCGAGGGGTTTTTACTGGAAACAATCGTCGACGAGCGCGATCCTTCGACGACGCGTTTGGTTTTGCGCGAGAAAATATCGAGTGGAGCCAAAGCACTTTCCTTAGCTGTTGATTTTCTTGATGAGCGAGTTCTTTATCGTCTGACACACGGTTTTGGCCCAGGGCAGCCGTTGGGACGAGCTCTGGGAGTGAAGAAAAATCTGTCAACGCTTCGTGTCCTTGATGCGACAGCCGGCCTGGGTACCGATGCTTTTTTCATGGCGGCGTTGGGGTGTCAGGTTCGTGGGATCGAACGCTCACCAGTGGTCGCGGCGCTTCTGTTGGATGGCTATCGACGATTGGTGGCAACTGTTGGTTCGTCTGTGAAGTCGCATGTGGACTCACGACTTCCTCTTGAGAAGTTACGTAGCATCGTGAGCAATCTAAAATTCGAGGAAGGTCAGGCTCATCAGGTGTTGGCGGGATTAGCGGAAGACGAGCGCCCGGATGTGATTTTTCTCGATCCGATGTTTCCGGAGGAAGGGCGTTCCGAGAGTGCGCTTCCCAAGAAGACGATGCAGATCTTTCGTCGCCTGATCGGTACCGATGACGACTCAACACTGCTTTTCGAAATGGCCTTGGTTAGTGCCCGTTCGCGGGTGGTCGTTAAACGGCCACTCTCTGCGCCGCATCTGGCGGGGCGCAGACCGAACACCTCGTTCGTAGGCAAGAGTTCGCGTCTCGACATGTATCTTTGTTAGGCCTTCGTTAGGCCTCTGTTAGCGCTGTTCGAGCAGATGCAAGAGCTCGTTGTGGAGATTGACGAGTTCAGAAGGTGCGCGGGATTTATCATGAAAACTAAAATAGCGCTTGAGATCGGAAAGTGCCGACTTGAGGTTGCCTAGACGCCGATGCAGAAC
>SXRI01000474.1 GCA_005793615.1 Bdellovibrionales bacterium | reverse complement strand
TATCAAATGGGCGTAGAGAAAGCGCCGTTCTGGGTGAATGACGGAGGTCTTTCCGAAGACGCGATGGTACGAATCAAGAGTTTGGCAGCCGTTATCGCGCAACACGGATTGCGAGCATCGTATTACTATGGCGCTGATATCAGTTCGCGCAAAGCTGCGAAAGATCCCGCAGTACTTGCTGAACTCGACGTGCTGCTCACTCAGGCCTATACTGATTTTCTCAGTGATTTGAAAACCGGACGAATTCAGCCGAGTGATGTGCGCCAGAACGTTCAAGATATCGAAATGAATAAAAACCAGGCGCCAGTCGCTCAAGATATCTATCCTTCGCTGACGGATGAGTCTCTGATTCTTGACAGGGTCGAACTGCTTCGTCCGCAGTCAGTGGCTTACGTGGCGCTGGTTACTTCGCTGGGACGTTTGCGATATGGGCGAGCACATGGGGGCTGGCCTCAGTTCACTACGGAGCGGCCGAGTCTGCGCCCCGGGGCTTCACATCCGAACGTGGTGGCTATTCGCTTGCGTTTGGTGGATCTCGGCTATCTCCCATTTGAGAGTCGAGTACAGAAGAGCACGGTGTTTGATAACGATCTTGCGCAAGCGGTGATTCGCTATCGGACCCATTACTTTCTCGGTGATGAAGCTGTGGTTGGCGGTGCGACTTATAAGGCCTTAGATATCTCAATCGACTCAGCCATCGATCAAGTGCGTGCGAATCTGGAGAAATGGCGATTTTTTCCGCGTCCGCAGATTACCGGCGAGGCCAACGCGCAGCCACTGCCGTCACGGTTTGTGTTCGTGGATATCGGTCGGCAGCAGCTCGACTTGATGGCGGACAATAAATTGGTTTTCCGTAAGCGTGTGGTCGTTGGTTCGGAGCTTCATGGGACGCCGACCATGACAGACCGGATCACGAGTGTTGTGGTGAATCCCTATTGGTATCCGCCGAGTAGCATCGTCGTTAACGAGACGATACCGGCAATGTTGGCGAACAAAGATTACCTCAAAAATCTCGGCATGCGGGTGTTCCAAGGAAGCGTAGAGCTTGATGATGCCACAATTGCTGGTATTGATTGGCGACAGTTTTCACTGACGAATCCGCCACCCTATACTTTTCGCCAAGACTCCGGAAAGTACAGCGCGCTTGGTAACGTCAAGTTTCAACTCACCAACGCACATTCGATTTACTTGCATGACACCGGTAATCGCGAGGCGTTTAATCAAAATAGACGTTTTCTAAGCCATGGCTGTATCCGTGTTGAGAACCCGGCTGAAATGGCGGCTTATCTCTTGCAGAACTTCGGTCTTTCGCAAGACGCAAAAGTTATCGAAGTCGATGATTTTCTAGCATGGTTCGAAGATCCGAAGATTCGCGCCGAGAAGATCAAGATCGCACCGATTCCGGTATTCATTCTCGGCACCACGCTTAACAACTTTGCCGCCGAACCCGGGACAGATCCCAATGGATTCGTTGTCCTTGGACCGGATATTTACGGTCAAGACAAGCGCATTGTGCAGGCAATGGAAGGTCAGCAGTCCAACGTACCGTTAGTTGAACCGACGAGTAAACTCTAAACCGGTGGCTTCTGTTGTAGCTGTAGAAGTGGCTGTAGAAGTGGAAAATACAGGTCTTCTTCGAGCGAAATCGAGGTTTCCTTGCGGTCGACCTCCGCAGTAAAGTCGACTCGCGCTCCCTCGAGCAAGGCTACGGGCGAGCACTCATTTCCTTCGCCCATGAGCAGCACGGCGGCCGCGGCTAGGCCATCTGCCAGGTTCATTTGTGTGACTTGGAGCTCGCGGCCAAAGAGATCTTTGGTGCCGACAAGATTTCTCAAAGCGTGAAAACCCCAGTAGCTGAGGCAGAAGCCAGTGACTCCGCGCCTTAGCGGCGTCGTATGGGAATCGGTAATGATTATCCCGAGAGTGTTAATTTGCCAACGTTCACGTAAACCCTGCCAAAGATGCTTCGCTGAGAGAAAGCTATCTTTGGGGTAAAGAATATAGGCGCCGGTTTCAGAGTTGGATTCGTCGATACCAGCCGAGGGGATCAAGTGACCATCCTTAATGGTCAGAGCAAAACCGTAGTTGATCTTACCGAGGTAAATATCGGCTTCTTGTCTGATGAGCGCATCCTTGTCGGTCAGGTCGGTATTGACCAAGCGATTTTCGCTGAGGCTCACGATTTTTGAGGTGATGGCGATCAACATTTTCTCATGAATAAGTTCCTGCGGGACTGACTCGACGAGAAAATCCAGGAGGCTTTCGCGGGGACGAAAAATCCTGGTCTTAAGCGCGCGAATGTTGAGGTGGCTCACTGCAGCTCCTGTAGGGTGCGAAAGGCGCGGTGATGAAGATCGGCGGCATGAACGCGTAAGATGTCGACTCCTTGGTTGGCGAGACGAAGCGATAACGCTAAGGTTTCCGGATCTCGCTCTCGCGCCGGTGGTGGCGAACCATTTCCATGAACGAGGCCATGAACGAGAAAGGTCTTGCGTGAATGGCCGATGAGAAGACGTACCGGAAGATCGAGAAGTTCATTGATTCGCCGTAAGATCTCAATCGATTGCCTCGATGTCTTACCAAAGCCGATGCCGGGATCGAAGATGATCTGCTCGATGGGAACTCCGCCGTTTACGAGTTGCTCGATCTTGAATTCAGCCCACCTCTTGAGCGCGACCACTGGATCATCGCTCTGAATGGTAATCGATGGGTCAGCGGGTACGGTTAAACTATGCATGAGAACGTAGTCACATCCCGAATTTTTGACGACGTTGATCATCTCGGGATCGCTTAGCCCACTGACGTCGTTGATCAGATCACAACCCAATTCGAGTGCGCGAGTTGCGGTAGCGGCCCGGTAGGTATCGACACTGATCTTCGGACGGAAAATCCGGTGCTGATAACGTGTTCGTAGGCAGGAGAGGCCTGGTTCAAGACGTTGCCATTCTTCACTGGCTGTCAGCGCTGGTGCGCCAGGCCGAGTAGACTCGGCGCCGAGGTCAAGACAGTGCACGAAGTTTTGCTCAAAAAGATCGAGACGAGTTTGTAGAGACCTACCTTGCTCCAAAAGTCCGCCATCGGAAAAAGAATCGGGAGTGAGGTTTAATATGCCCATCCACAAAGGCATCTGCCGAGGGAGTTTACGTGCAAGCTGAAGCACGGAGCTTCTATTGGTTAATGGCGGCACCATGGCAGGAGCAAGGTGTTTTAAGGGAGTTAGCACAAAATCTCGATGGTGCATCTCTGGATGCGGTACGCTGAGGTGGGGGGAGTTAAGAACTTCGTCTGCGAAAATCAGGAGATCGAGATCGATGACACGCGGAGCCCAGCGTGGACCGGGCATGCGTCCAAGATCGGCCTCGGTTTTCTTAAGAAGATGAAAAAGCTCTTCTGCCGACGAAGCCCAGTGAAGTTCAATAACCGCATTCAAAAACGGCTGCCGCCAAGAATCGGGTGCACCGTCGAGAACAACTGCCGGGTTCTCAAAAACCGGGGACGCTTTAAGCCCCCGACTTGCAGGATGACTAGCGATGAGTCTTGCCGCCTGTTCAAGTACATTGAGCCTCGCGGCCTGATTCGAGCCAATGCCAATAAAGCAGCGAGCTGTTGTCATTTGTCGAGCCTCCGTTAGGGTGCAAAATCACCGCAGCGAAAAAACGTCCCGCCCTTGAGCCTACTTACGGGCGGACGAACCTTATGCACGGTGATCCCGATGCCGATTTCAGAGCCACTGAACTCGCGTGTGAGAAGGTAGATATCTGCGGCCATTTTCTCAATGAGAAGATACTCCCTAGATTCACAGTGCTTTATGATCGCATCAGAGATTTTGGCGTAACAAACCGTATCCTCGAGTCTGTCACTGCTGAGCGCTACAGGAGCCGAGGGGAATCTTAATTCGACCGCGATGCGGACTTCTTGCGGGCAAGCACGCTCTTTCTCGGTGCAGCCTAGGCGCACTGCTAACTGCAGATCCTCAAGGCGAAGTGAAAAAAACTTCATCTCAAACACAGGCACACGAAATGTCTCGGGTTTTTACGTCGGTATTCGCTTCGGTTTGCACATCGCTAAGAAAATTCCACAGCACTTGTGCGGCCTTTTGAGCAGCTCCGCGCGCGAGTTCCTGCTGGTGAGGATCAAGGCTTTCGAGCATTTGTCGAATAACCGAGCGGTGCTCTTGGTCTGCGATTTGATGGACAGTGAAAAACTCGAGTGTGCGCTCGTCGTGAACGCCATAGCGATTCTTAAGACCTTCGATTTTAGAGTCGGCAATTTCGGGCACTTGCGATTCATAGGCGTAGAGAGCCCCTAAGCCTTCGGCATAGGATGATCGCGCCAAAGAAAAGAAAGTGTTGGCGACGTTTTGAATGGCGGCGCGAGGTGTGGTGTTTGATACTGCTTCGCGGCTTATGCCCATGCCTTCGGCAAAGCGCAGCCAGAGTTCGGGGTGCGCGACACCATGAGTTTTACCCTCTTCATCATTGAGATTGTCCAGAAGAGTGCATCTATCGGTCGCATCTTCACATTGTGAGTGAATCGCTCCAATATAGCGGGGAAAACGATCGACGTGATGGTAGTATTGCGCGGCGTAGTCTTGTAGGGTCGCACGCGAAAGTGTGCCTGCCATCCACTCTTGGTAGAAGGGATGTTTGAGAAGGTGAAGGTGGGCGAAACTTGCTGCGAACTGATCTGGTTGTATAATGTCTGTAGCCATGATGGGCCTCCTTGAGGGGACCCATGCTAACAATTTTATTTGATAAGTTAATCTCAATATACTAAATCAAACGTTTAATGAAACTTAATAAGAACGCGCGTCCGCAGGTCGATTTCAACAAGCTCAACGTCTTTTGCCAGGTGATTGAGTCGGGTAATTACCAAAGGGCCTCCGAAGTATTACATGTGACACCATCGGCGCTGAGCCAGTCGATCACGGGGCTTGAACACTCATTGGGCTTCGCGGTTTTTGAGCGCCAGGGAAAACGCCTTGTGCCGACGGAGAATGGTATGCGGCTCCATCGTGAGTTTCGTAGTCGGCAGGAGAGTTTTCTCGATGTGCTTGAGGAGATTCAGGGTGTTGACGATCAGGCCGCTGGGCTTCTAAGGATCGGTGCCTATCTCGAGTTTGCCAAAACTCGCCTGGCGAGTGTGATCAAGGACTTCACTCATGAAAATCCGAACGCCAATATCAAACTCGCATTTGATTCACCCTCGCGGCTCAATGCCCTGATGCAACAGGGGCAGTTGGATCTGTGTTTTTCGATTTTTCCGGCGCAAGAAAAAAAATCAATTCGCTCGACGGCTTTAATTGAAGAGGAATTGGTCTTAATAGCTTCGCCGCGACTTCTGTCGCAGAGTCCAAGTTATACGGAGATCATTTCTGCTCCGATTATCGATTATTATTTTAATCACCAGCTTTTGAAACGCTGGATCGCCTTGCATTTTGCAAAGCGCATAAAGAAGATTCCGGTGCGGATTTTTGCCGCGACCGCAGAGATGGTTGTGGCCTTGGTGACAGAGGGCGCCGGAATCGGCGTGGTGCCACGCTACCTGGTTCATGGTGACTCAAACAGTGACCTGCGTATCATTCGCCCGACGGCACGTCGCCTTAGCGATTATATTTGGTTACTTGAGCGTGAAAACACGGCGCCAAGCAAAGCGCATACCTTGTTTCGCAAGATGGTCTTTAGTCATCTCGAGATTCAGAGGTAAAAATATC
>SXRI01000473.1 GCA_005793615.1 Bdellovibrionales bacterium | reverse complement strand
GTCATTCAGCGACGATCCTACGGACTGCGCGATGAGGAATACCTGAAATTGAAAATCCTGACCTGTATGCTGCGGGAGATTTAAACAAAATCAGTACGAAAAATGGAGTTTTTCTTCCCCTCAACTACACGAAGAGCCACTGATAGTAAGCAAGATGATTGGCGCCACTAATATCGAAGACGTTGTTTTGCACGATGTTGTGGTCACCACCATGATACTGAACTGCCCAGGAGCCGGTGCCATAGATGATGTTGTTTGTCACGATCGTGTTGGATTGCATGTCATCCAGGTAAATCGCCTTCGACTCGCTTGAGGGCGGACCGTAGTTTCCGACTATGTTGTGGTCAATGACAGTTCCGCTACCGGAGTGATTGCGATCATCTAAGTAAATAGCACCGCAATCCGCGACCGCCGTGCAGGTGTTATAGACCGCGTTGTACAGGACCTTCACGCTCGAACGCGTATCGCCTTCGGCGTTTTGTACTTGTATTCCGGAGTATTGAGAATCGCGAATCATGTTGTGAGTCACCGTGATATTGGCCAGGCTACCGCCGAACTCAATGCCGCCTTGATTCCATCCCGTGCAATAGATGTTTTGGATCGTGTTGCTATCGATGAGAATATTTGACAGCGGATTAGGCGAACCCGAGGTCGCGTTGATTCCTTGATTCGCGTAGTTTTGAATCGTTAACCAGCGGATGGTGATGTTGTTTCCGCTGATATCAAATCCCGCCGCTGTCGTCCTACCACCATCGATGATCGGGGTTTGTCCCGGATACCCCAGCCACGCTTGGCCGGCGTCATTGCTATTCAAGTACAAGGGCTTGGTTCGCCGAAATGTTCCTGCCATTAAATAGGTAGTCTTAGTACTCGACGAGCGCATTGCGGACTGAGCGCGTTCCAACGTCAGAAATGGAGACGAAGGTGATGCGCCACTATTGGCGTCGTTACCGTTGGGAGAGACAAAGAACGCAGGACTCACGAGTCTACCCTGCGGCGGGACGGGTGTCGGTGTCGGTTGAGGTGTCGGTGTCGGCACCGGATTCGGCGGCGTGGGCACGGCCTCCCCAAATAACGTGACGCTCAGTCTATCGAGAAAGAGATTTCGGTCTTCACCAGCCGCCTCATCATAATAGTCATTATTAAAGGCCAAGGCGACTCTATGAATGCCAACTGTTACGTTCGCCTCGAGGACATAGTCATTAAGATCAACGCTCTCGACCATGACCGCGCCTACGCGGACACCGTCGATTTTAACCACAAGGCGAGCGCCGACACCCAACGCGAGGTCGGCTTTAGCCCTGATCGCAAAAACATAACGCCCGCTTGCCGGAAATAAGACTGGCTGTGAAATAGCACCGTCGCTGACCAGTGCCCAGAGCGATCCACCCTCCTCAAGAGCACCGACATTCTTTGTGGCCATGTTTTCTGCCTCGATGGACAAGGGAACTGTCGGCGTCGTTCGAGCGAGCCCGCGTTGATTTTTATTTACCAACATATCAGCGCTGTGTTCTGCATCTAAAGATGCGCTGTCGAGCGACTGAAATGAACCTGAGCAGCCGAGCAGCAAGGCACTTACACTCGTAAGCAGCATTGTTCGAACAGTTACGTTTCTCTCTAACCTATTCATAGGAACCCCTCCCGATTTATTGCTATGCCTTCACCAGTGTTGGCGATGAGGGGTTGAGTAGAAACTGAAATTTGCGAACAAATGACCACCGCGCCTAAAGGCAGGCTTTGTCGTCTGTATCAATTTGAGAAACCTAATCCCTCGCCACATGGATGCCAGTCGACGGCCGCATCCGCCAGCAGACGCAGCCCCTCAATGACTCACCAAGAAGACAAATCTTAGGTCAAAGGTTGTTTTTGTTTGGAAACAGAATCCCGGTAGCTGATAGCGATATTCTTTTCATCGACCAGGTCAATTTTAAATGGAAAACTGGACTCCTCGGCGGACTCCAATAGTTGCGCGATGAATCCAGAAGGAAGTTCCTTTTCGGATCGAAACAGTAAGTCCACGTCAGAGTATGGATGGTGATTTCCGGTCACTCTCGATCCGAAAATGAAAACCTCGGCACCTTGAGACTTGAGTGGTTGAACGATCAGGCGCTCGAGTTGCTTCAGCTGGTCGCCCGTCATACCAAATTTCATGGCAGCTTTTTCAAGGATGCGAGGAGCTTCTCGGCTTCGGGTTTGAATTGTAAAATGTGAGTGAAGACCGACTTCGCCACTTCTTCCTCATAAGAATGGCTTGAGTTATTTCTGGCTTCAATGAAATCAAGCCAAAGTTCCGCAGATTCGATTAAGTCGGCTCGAGCCATTTCTCGTATTGCGGGTTTCGCGAATTTGGTCTGAGACCCGAGTTTTTTCATCGACGTCTTCCAGGCTAATTCAATGCAATACTCAAATCGCTGGATACAGGCGTCGCGCACGATTTTAAAATGCGTCTCATCATTTTTAAGTTGCTCCGCAAATCCCAGTGCAGATTTCAATGTATCGATAGCTTTTTCAAATTCATCAATTTTCACGACGTTTCCCATAAAGAAACCGTCTCACAACCTCAATAGAAAGTCTTCCCGATTCTGTGTTCAATGCGGCGTGGAAATGACAAGTAGGCGTCCCTTCGTAGTCTAGTGCGCAACCGGGTGGAGTGAAGGTGTTGAGCTCAAACAAGCCCGTGCTCTTTTCCGAATTCCTGAAGTCTCAGGCGGATCATTGCCTTGGCACTTCGGAAGGCGTCGGCTTTATCACTCTCGGTAGCGGCAGCCGGGTCAGGAATCGGCCAATGAAGTCTTGCGGCCTTTGAAACCATCGTCGGGCAAACCTCCTCGGCGCAGAGAGTAATCACGTAGTCGAGAGTCGCCAAAAAATTCGGTGGCAATTGTTCAAAGGACTTAGACCAGTTGCGGGAAATATCAACTCCCTCTTCCTCTAAAACTTCAATGGCCCAAGGCTGAACTTTGCCCGAGGGAACAGATCCGGCACTATGAATCTCAGCCTTGTCGCCGAACAACGATTTAGCCAAGCCCTCGGCAAGTTGACTTCGCGCGGAGTTCGCCACGCAAAGAAAAAGAATATGGACTGGCTCTGTCTTTGGCTTAGACCTTGGCTCAGACATACTGAGGCTCCTTAAAAAACTGTTTCTTGATCCATAGTGAAACCGAGACGAGCAAGATCAACACCGGAACTTCAACCAAGGGTCCGATGACCGCCGCCAACGCGGCTCCATGATGGATTCCAAAGGTCGCGACTGCGACGGCAATCGCGAGCTCAAAGTTATTCGACGCCGCTGTAAAGGAAAGTGTCGCGACTTGCTCATAATCAGCCCCCGCCTTCTTGCTCATGATGAAAGAGAATAAGAACATCACCACAATCGTGAACAACAGAAAAACCAGAGTCAGCGGTGACACTCGCGGAACAAATTCTCTTTCAACCACTCCCGCCCTTTTTCTTGCATCAAAATTTTGCGACTCATGTAACCCGCAAAAAATGGCGTTAGCAAGAACGGAAGAATTTCCTGACAAAGACATAAAACTCTCAGAGTGGTGTAAAGCGCTTGCGCATCCTGCACGCATCGCCATTCTTCGCATCTTAGCGGGGCGCGGCGAATGTATTTGTGGCGATCTTGTGACTGAACTTCCACTCGCCCAATCCACCGTCAGCCAGCACTTGAAGGCTCTCAAAGAAGCTGGTCTCGTCAAAGGTGAAATCGACGCCCCTCGATCTCGCTATTGCGTGCATCGAAAGAATTTCGAGAGATTCATTTTGGCATTTGGCGATTTTGGCGCAGAGCTCTGCCATCAGCTAAACGATGAGTCCTGCTAGCTTGTTGGTATGATGATCTTGACCGGCCGGGAAATTTACTACCACTTACAATGTTAGTTCTCAGCTTACAAGTCTCATGTTTATCCCTTCGGTTTCTGGTGCCCGCGGCGGTCTTCCGCCGAGTGACGAGTGTGGCCTGACTTCGTTGTAATGTCTGCGCCAGCGTTCGATGATGATCTTCGCTTCGAGCAGCGTGAAGAATATTTCTCCATCCAAGAGTTGATATCGCATCTTGCCGTTGAATGACTCGCAATAGCCGTTTTCCCATGGCGATCCGGGAGCAATGAACAATGGCTTCACGCTCAGAGTTTTGAACCATTTTAAGAGCTTCTTCGCCACGAACTCGGGGCCGTTGTCTGATCTGATGTGTTCAGGCATTCCGTGCTCAATAAACAAATCCGCAAGTACGAAGATCACGTCCTGTGAGCGTATTCGCCGAGCGACGAACGACGCGAGACATTCTTTCGTATATTCATCGATGATATTCAAAATCTTGAACTTCCTTCCATCGTGAGTTTGCTCAGAGACAAAATCATAGCTCCAGACATGGTTTTTGCGCGTTGGCCGCAATCGAATGCAGGAGCCGTCACCCAGCCACAGTCGTGCTCGCTTGGTTTGCTTCTGCGGCACCTGCAAACCCTCGCGCTGCCAAACTGAAAGGACGCAATCTTTGCCCACAGTCCAACCTTCGAGCTGAAGCATCGACGTGATTGTTTTGTAGCCGTAGCGACCATATTGAGTCGCAAGCTCGACAATTCGCTCACGCAAACGTACTTTGCTTGGATCGACAATTGGCTGGTAGCGCTGAGTTGTGCGAAGCTGTCCTATCACCCTACAAGCCAAGCGCTCAGAAACGTTCAACACACGCATGACATGCTGAACGGCTTCACGCCTGCGTGCAGGGCTTAGAAGTTTCCCGAGGCGACTTCTTTCAAAATCGACACCTCGACAGCCTGATTTGCGACGATTTTCTTAAGTCGGGCATTTTCTTGCTCAAGCTCTTTGAGTCGCTTTGCCTGATCTACTTTTAATCCGCCATATTCATTGCGCCAGCGGATCAGCGTTTGAAGAGTCACGCCGACCTTTCGAGCCGCTTCCTCAAGGCTGGTGCCCTTGCCTTGCTCGATTTCGACTGTTCGTAAATGCTGAATAATCTCTTCTGCAGAATGCTTCTTTCTTGGCATTCGGACCTCCGTTTAAAGGCCCAGACTAACATATCATCTGGACCGGTTTAAGCCGGCCAGGTCACTTTTTTGAACCACGGGAACTGCTTGAAACTCAGAAAGTATTCGACGTCGGTCACAAGAAGCCAAACACCAAACGGTGTGGTGTGGATACTAACTTCCGAAGTGCTTTTTCCACGCTTTTTTGATTTGGCTTTCATTGAACATGAACATGCATCCGCGACTCTTCCCGAGAAAAGAAAAAGAAACGAAAGCTCTTATGACGAAACACAGTCGGACTCACATCGTCATCATAATGCGAACAGACACAGTTTTAGTAATCAAATTTGGTTAACGAGGCGGCACCAACTCTGCGCGCTCAGAGTCGTCCATTCCAAGTAAATAAGGCCAGACCGAAAGGCCGCAGCCGCGCAAAAACAAAGGGTGGTCCCAAGGCACCGTATAGGTGCCTTGGCGGGATCCCAAAGGGCAGAGCCCTTGGCATTCGCGACTGAGTGAAACGAAGGAGGAAAGTCATCGCCGGAGGCGATGCGACAAAAATGGTAGCGAGAGGCGTTGTGCCCGCGCTAAAGGGCGCCAGCGGCGCGCTTTGGTGCGGAGCATGTGTGAGCGGGGTCGCAGCGGATGAAATCCGCAAGATTCCCCGAACACCTAGTACTTTGACAGATAAATTTCTAGCCGGTCTCACCGAGACTTCTTCGCCGGTTGGTATCTAAATTTTTTCCGCGCTTTCTTTTTGGTGAAGGTCCAGTTGATGGTGATCTTCTCCTTATTGGCTCGTTTGTTCC
>SXRI01000472.1 GCA_005793615.1 Bdellovibrionales bacterium | reverse complement strand
GACAAAAGCTAAATCCCTCAGTACCATTTATTTACCGGTAAACACGGCGGTGTCTCAAATAGGGATAGCTGGCGCGGTTCAACTATTGCACACCAAAATCGTCAAGGCAGGGGAGCCTTGGGATCGTAGGGGGCATATGCGATCGGCACCTGAATTTTTCGAGTCACTTTTGTCAGACGCGTTCCTGTGGATGAAGCCTTATGCTGGGAAAAGCAGAAGCACGGGAGGTAGTCAGTGAACTCAATCGGTTACTTAGCTCCAAGAAATGTGGCGAGATATTTTAGCGCCTCCATATTGATGACATTTGCCTTATTCGCATTTCAGGCGTGCTCAAATGCGAACTTTAGTGGAAGTACCGAGCAAACCTCTACCGGTACGCCCAAAGATGATCATGCCGTTGGCGAAATTCAAGCTTGCGGAAGTGTATTGCGGCGATTGACCACTGGTGTGAAGTTGATTTTCGTTGTCGACACCTCTGGCTCCAATACAGGGTTTTACGGTACCGATCCGAATCGGCAAATGCGTCGAGGCTCGATCCAGGCGTTTCTCAACGACTTTGGTAGTAAGCCCAACTTTTCGTGGGGGTTTGTGACTTTTGCGTCCGATACGGCAACGCCGTTAATTAGTGTGAACTCGCTACCTGTGTTTTCTGCGCGAGCCGCTGACATGCAGGACGCCCTGGTCGCCTTTGCCAGTGTCCCTGACGACGGCAATACTCCGTATCATAATGCGCTCGATGCGGCATTGACGGCGATCAATAACGATGTCGGATCGGCGACTGATAAATACATCGTGGTCTTTATGTCAGATGGAATGCCTTATCCCGAAATGTCTGATCAGCAGCTCGCCAGTGATGTAACGGCAATCATGCGAGCGAAACCAAACCAGGTCACGTTCAATGCAGTTTACTACGGTCCTGGTGACCCTGAGGCGTCGCAGCGCCTAGCGAGGATGGTGCAACTCGGAAATGGCGTCTTTCTTGATACCAACGCCAATCCGAACGGCAAGAACTTTCAAATCACGGATGTCGTGAGTATTCCCGGTCAGTCTTGTCGCCGGTAATCACTCTGCACTAGTCGATGATAATAACCTTGATGATCGAGAGTCTTGTGCTTTCGCCAGGAGCGGTCACGACGCTCACGGTGTAGTGATTGTTGGCACTCAGCACTTCATAGGTAGTCAATGTCTTGGTGGCAACGGCTTCGATCGAGACCTTGCAGCTCGGTCCCATTTCTTGAGCGAGAACTACCAGGAGCTCACTCTTAAATTCTGGCCCGCGAACAATCTGCCCAGTCTGAAGAGCGCCACGCAGGGACTGGTAATCGTTGAATCCGCAATTCACTTTTGCGGGACTCGAAAATGCTTCGCTGGCAAGCAGGTCAATGAGGAGAAAGGTGAGGGCTAAGACAGTTTTTTTGAGTGCCATGGGGATATCCTCTCGATCTTAGCGACCAGTCAATGCTCGTTGGATTGATTTCCAGCGCGAAGATTTTGGTTTTTGTTTGTGTTCAGATTCATGAGCAGACTTATGCACGGGCTGCGGACCTTCGCTCTTAACAACTTTGCCGCCGCTGGGCTTTTGCGGCAGTGAGCCGCCTCGGGCTGCCCGACGTTCATCCTTTAAAAACTGCTCCGCCCGAAGTTCAGCGGCCCGGCGAGGGCTCAGCTCCACTCCACGGCGTTTTTCAAATTGCTGTGCTCCACGGTTACTACGCCCCTGATCCCGAGTGGCGTCCTGCTCACGCGAGCTGCGTCCGTGCTGCTGAGGTCGGCCATGTTGAGCCCGGCCTTTTTGCGCCAGTGGTGCGCGGCGTTCGGCTCTGTTCGGAGCGCGGGCGCCTTTCAGATTCTCTTCTGGAAAGTGGCCGTGGATCAATTTATGGATACGAGCCCACTTCTGCTGCTCTTCGGGAGTAACGAATGAGAGCGAATGTCCTTCGGCCCCGGCGCGCGCGGTACGGCCGATGCGATGAATGTAATCCTCAGGGCACATGGGCAGATCGTAGTTGATGACATGTTGAATATGCGGAATGTCGAGACCACGGGCGGCGATATCGGTAGCGACAAGAATGCGAACGCGGCCTTCGCGAAAATCCGAGATAGCGCCGGAACGCTGTCTCTGTGAGCGATCGCCGTGAATCCGGGCGACGTTGAGTCCAGCTCCGGCAAGATACTTAGCAAGACGTTCGGTCTTGTACTTCGTTTTCATGAAGATAATGATCGAACCTTCGACTTTGTTGATTTCACGAAGCATGGTCAGATCTTTATCTTTGGTCGCAACCTGAATCACGCTCTGACGAATTCGCTCGACGGGCTTAGAAACCGCGCCGACCGCAACGCGAACAGGCTCACGTAGGTACGAGTTCGCCAGGCGTACGATCTCTTCAGGCAGGGTCGCTGAAAACAGCAAACTCTGTCGCTGCTTCGGAAGATTCGCGACCAGCTCATTCATCTGCGGCTCAAAACCCATGTCCAGCAAGCGGTCAGCTTCGTCGATCACAAGTGTGCCGAAGTTACTGAGGTTCAAATGACCGCCGCGGATCTGGTCCAGAAGACGTCCAGGAGTTCCAACCACGAACATCGGATTGGCACGAAGGCTGCGAATCTGGTGGTGATAGGCGGTACCGCCGATGATCACAGTGGCTTTGATCTGCGGCGTGAACTGCGTTAGTTGTTTGAGAACGCCGCCGATTTGTTCGGCCAACTCACGTGTGGGAGCCACGATCAAAGCGGGTTGCTTTGAACCGCTCAACATCTTCTTGAGCAGCGGCAGGGCAAAGGCCGCGGTCTTACCTGTTCCGGTTTGCGCCGTTGCCAGGATATCTTTACCTTCAAGAACCAAAGGTATGGCCTTTGCCTGAACCGGGGTCGGGATTTCATAACCCATGGCCTCGAGTGCTTGCTTGAGTGCATCGGGAAATTGGAAATCAGCGAAAGTGATTTGGTTTTGAGATTGGTTCTGAGTAGTAGATGACGTCAAAGCAAAGCTCCATGGTCTTAAGAGAGCGCAGTTGTAACACGTTGTGCCCAAAGCATCCTAATAAAAAGCCGAAATCGAAAGCCGAGGAAGTGGTTTGGGGTGGCTGTTTGTAAGAATTCTCCGGGCCTCGCCGCTAGTCCGGGAGCCGTAAAATGGCATGTTAAAGCCACCCCTTTTCTCGTAAAATCGAGGGTGAGTGTATAAGCATCGTATTAACGAACAGGTTGGCCTCAAGACGCAGGTGGATTGGTTTCTGCTGGCATTTCTTGCGGGCACGGTCAATACCGGTGGTTATCTCGCCTGTCACCGTTTCGTAACCCACGTGACGGGCTTTGCGACACTTGCTGGTGTCGATGCCGCCGCCGGAAAATGGCAAGATGCGGTCGGTATTCTGACGGTGCCGATCTACTTTCTTTTTGGTGTGATGATCTCTGCTTACTTGATCGATCATCGTGTGCAGGCGGGAAAAAAACCTCGCTATGTCTGGGTTATGAGTGCGGTCACCATTCTCTTAGCGGCGGCAGGCATCATTGGTGAGATCGGCTGGTTTGGCCCATTCGGTTCCGAGCTCGAGCTTCATCGTGACTATATTCTGGCTCTTCGTGTAGTTGAGGGGAAGAAAAACTCCATTTTTCGTACTGATTTTGTTTAAATCTCCCGCAGCATACAGGTCAGGATTTTCAATTTCAGGTATTCCTCATCGCGCAGTCCGTAGGATCGTCGCTGAATG
>SXRI01000471.1 GCA_005793615.1 Bdellovibrionales bacterium | reverse complement strand
CCTGCAGCTATCGCCTCATCGCACTTATCAATAGGTCTAGTGGTTTCGCTTTCGCCAAGATCTTGGTCTAGTTCTGATCGTCCGCCGTTCGCGTCCCATTTTGACACACTCTCGGTAACATTATTTACCGGTAAACGCGAGAAGCGGCTCAAGTTGAGAAAGGACTGCTCGAACTGAGAGGGAAACTACTCAGCTTTAATTTCGGTCCAAATACGATCAAAGTCCCGAGTCGCCTGTCCCACGTCCTTTAGACGTTCAAACTTTTTAAGTTTTTCAGGTGCGGGAAAGAGCGCGCTATTGGATTTCAACTCCGGTGGTAGAAGATTGCGAGTCGCCGCCACCACGGGGCCACCATACATCGTCTTCACAAATGCGACGTTGGCTTCTTTGCTGAGGAGGAAGTTGATCAACTCATGGGCTTCGCTCACGTTTTTGGCTGTTTTGGGAACCACCAAATTGTCGATGGCGCGAGTGCCGCCTTCCTCAGGCAGAATATAAACGATCTGTCCTTTGGTCTTTTCAGCTGCTTTGAGGGCATCACTCGAGAAGGCATGGGCGACGGCGATTTCTTTATTCACCAGCGGATCAATGGAGTCCGAGCGGTACATCTTGATGCGCTTACGAACATCCTTGAGCGTCGCCTTAGCTTTTTCAAGTTCCGCCGCCACGGTGGAATTCACGGAAAAACCGTTGGCCTTAAGTGCTGCCGCCATGACTTCGCGGACGTCGTCGAGGAGCGAGATTTTACCGCTGAGCTCTTGGTTTTGAAAGAGGTCCTTCCAGCTCGAGATGGTTCCTTTGAATAGATCGCGATTGATGGCGAAACCCGCCGTGGACCATGCATAGGGAAGTGAAAATTTATTCTCGGGATCGTACTCTTGTTTGAGAAAGGCGGGATCAAGGCCTGTGCGATTGGGTATTTTCTCTAGCTCTAGAGCCTGCAGCAAGCCGGTCTTGTTCATGATGTCGACCATGTAGTCACTGGGAACACAAACATCGATCCCGGAGGCGCCGGCCTGCACTTTCGCCAAAAGATCTTCATTGGAGACATAGTTCGAGACGTGAATTTCGATTCCGGTTTTCTTAGTGAATTCTTCTTGGATTTCAGGCGAAAGATAGGCGGCCCAAATCGCGAGATTCACCTCGCGACGCTTTTTTTCAGTCTTAGTGGCATCGGTGTTAGGAGCTTCTTTTTTACCGGTGCAACCCGTGAGAGAAAAGGCGCTAATGAGGCAAATGGCAAACAAAATCCTTACAAAGACAACCCTCGACATTTTGACTCCTTTTACCTAAAATCGCCGCGTGCAAAACTCTAATTTATTGAATTTAGAAATTCGGAATATCCACAAACGCTATGATAGTCAAACTGCGTTATCCAACATTGATCTAGTGATTCGTAAAGGTGAGTTTTTTTCGCTTCTCGGCCCGAGTGGTTGCGGAAAGTCGACCTTGCTCAGAATCCTGGCGGGCCTTGAGTCTGCTGATGAGGGTGAAATTTGGTGGAACGGACGGCGGATTGACCAATTGCCGGCGCGTGAACGCCCTTTCAACATGGTTTTTCAAAAATACGCGCTATTCCCGCATCTCAGCGTCTTCGAGAATATCGCTTTTGGTTTGCGACTTAAGGGTGTGGCGACGGCTGAGATTCGCTCTCGGGTTGACGAAGTTTTGACCCTGATGAGTCTAGCGGGCTTCAGTGAACGCATGCCAGAAACTCTGTCTGGTGGGCAGCAGCAACGGGTGGCATTGGCTCGTGCTTTGGCGAATCGGCCGGAGTGCGTGCTTCTTGATGAGCCGCTGGCGGCTTTGGATCAGAAGTTGCGTGAGCACATGCAAACGGAACTCAGGCTTCTACAGAGGCGTCTGGGACTGACGTTTATTTTTGTGACCCACGACCAAGAGGAGGCCATGCTGCTTTCGGACCGTATTGCTGTCATGAATGCGGGAAGGGTCGAGCAGGTGAGCACTCCGCGTGAACTCTATGAGGCGCCGCAATCGGTTTTCTGTGCGCGTTTTGTTGGGCGACGAAACGAGATTCTCGGAACTGTTCAGCGACGCGATGCCGGTTGGGTCGATCTCAGTTTCGGAGATCGCGTGATTCTTCGTGGACGAAGTGTTGGCGCAACTCCTGGTAGCGGTGTTGATGGGAAAACCGAAACCCGCTTCTTTGTGCGCCCCGAACGGTTGCGGATATTGACCGCGAACGCCAATCCCAGTGAGGGTTGGAATACGCTTGTGGGCGAAGTGGTGCAGGTAGTTTTTCGCGGCACTTATTCTGAGGTGGTGTTCGCGGTCACTGGGGGCGCGAATGAATCTACTCTGCTACGGGCGTTCACTGACGAAGGAGCGACGACGACGGTAGGCGATCAGGTCCGCGTCGAGTTCTCACCCCAGGAGACCCATGTGTTTTCAGGGGTTGATGAATGAGCGACACGCACAAGAGCCGCCGAGTGAGGTCGCGCATCGGTCGCCTTGGCTGGGTACCGATTGTTTGGTACGCACTTTTTCTTCTCGGGCCGCTTTTCCTGGTTTTTGCCACGAGCCTCGCGTCCCGCGGTATCTATGGCGGTCTCGAGTGGAACTTGAGTGGCGAAAATTATCTGCGTTCCGCGGATCCACTTTTTTCACTAATTCTGTGGCGAAGTTTTTTGTTGGCGGCAGTCACCGCCGCCTTTTGTTTTATCATTGGCTTTCCGATGGCTTTGGCGATGGCGACCGCGTCGGCGACGGCGCGCAATGTCTTTGTTTTTGCCCTCGCCATTCCTTTCTTGACCAACCTCATGATTCGTATCTGCGCAGTGAAATCGCTGGTTGCGTATGAGGGGCCGGTAGCACATTTTCTTTTGGCATTGGGAGTTGAGTTTGATCGTTTTGCTTTGTCGCAAAACCTCTCTTTGGTTCTTTACGGAATGATCTCGAGTTACCTTCCGTTCATGGTTTTTCCTCTCTATTCCGCGCTTGAGCGATTTGATTTTTCATTGGTGGAGGCCGCGCAAGATCTCGGTGCTAGCTACATCCAAGTGATGAATCGAGTTATTCTGCCATCGCTTCGCCGGGCGATTGTGTCGGGTGTGCTCCTGGTTTTTATTCCGGCCTTTGGCGAGTTCGTGATTCCGGACCTGCTGGGCGGAGCCAAGACGATGCTTATCGGAAATTTGATTTCCGAGCAATTCTTGAAAGCGCGCGATTGGCCGTTCGGCTCTGCGCTTTCCATCGTTTTGATGTTGATTCTTGCAGGCGCAATCTGGTGGATACGCTTATTTGATCGACCAATGGGTCGACCAAGGCGGCCGGCATGAACGAACGCCATCGTCCACGTCCGCCGCGCTCGATTGCGGTGGTGTTGCCGTTGATGTTGATCGCTTTGTACCTACCTTTGGCGGTCATGCTGATCTCGTCTTTCACCGATATTCAAGATGGCGGATCGTATTTTACTTTACGTTGGTATCATGAGGTCTTTGCGGATCCGGCTTTATGGGAAGCTTTGTCGCGGAGTTTTTTAGTGGCTAGCGGGGCGGCGGCGATGAGCACACTTCTTGGTCTATTGGGAGCCCTGGCGATCGACAAATGGAGCTTTCGTGCACGAGTGGTGCTGCGTACGCTTTCGTGGCTGTCGTTAATGTTACCAGAGTTAGTCTTGGCCTTGGCTCTGCTTTCATGGTTTGCGCTTTTTGGACTAACGTTGTCTTTGTGGACTGTCATTGCGGCGCACATCACTTTAACCCTTCCGTTTGTCATCTTGATTATTGGCGCGCGCCTCAAAGGGCTTGACCCGGCCTACGATGATGCGGCTCGAGACTTGGGTGCGCGTGAGTGGCAGGTGCTGACACGCGTGACCTTACCGCTCTTGGCCCCGTCGATCGTCACCGGTTTTCTCTTGGCATTCCTGATTTCGTTCGATGATTTTTTGGTTACCTTTTATACAAATGGTGTCGGATCGGATACCTTGCCGGTGCGTTTGTATTCAATGATGAAGCAGGGGATGAGTCCGAAGATTCAGGCGCTTTCATCAATAATGTTGATCGTCTCCGTCGTGCTCATCGCTCTTCTTGCTCGCTTGCGCGGTCTTAAGTCCCTGGCGGACGCAGAATCCTAACTCGCTTCATTTGTGGTGCGGTCTGCCATTCGCTTTTCTCTGTCGTTTTCGCCAAATCGTCATTAATCTAAAGCCCATACTACTCAGGAGGATTGAGATGAGAAGTGGCGTTCGAGGCATATCGTATTGTGGATTGGTATTTGGACTGCTGTATTCGTCGGTGGTACTCGCCGCTCCTGAGATCGTTGCAGAGGTAACTTTGAATCCCGCTGGTGATTTCAAGGCGGAGATCTCTGATGTCAAAGGCGAGGCGATTATTGATGGCGATACGGTTCGGGCGGAGAAGGTTGTGGCCGAACTCAAGAGTCTTAAAACCGGCATGACTCTGCGGGATAAACACGCCAAGGATAAATATTTAGAGGTCGCAACGTTTCCTGTTGTCGAGTTGGTGAGCGCCATCGGCAAGGGCGGTAAAGGCAAAGGCCGAATCAAGATGAAGAATATCGAGAAGGACGTCGAAGGTACCTATAAAATCGAAGGCGGCGAACTTAAGGCTGACTTTCCGATCAAACTATCTGACTTCAAGATCACTGGTATCAAGTATATGGGCATCGGTGTTGAAGACGTGGTGAAAGTTCGCGTCACTATTCCAGCAAGAAAGAAATAGTTTTGAAACTGAGTAAAACGAAACAAGGACAAGGTATGAAAAAGAACAAACCCATATTAGAGGTTCTCAATAGGATTCTAGAAAATGAACTGGCCGGAGTCGTTCGCTACACACATTATTCATTCATGGTTTTTGGCCATAACCGCATTCCGATTGTTTCGTGGCTGCGCAGCCAGGCAACCGAGTCTCTCAAGCACGCAGAAATGGCCGGTGAGCATATTACTACGATGGGTGGTCACCCATCGCTGAAGATCGCGCCGTTGCTGGAGTCGCATAAACATTCCATTAACGATATTTTGCAGGAAAGTCTCGAGCATGAGGGCGAGCAACTTGCCGTTTTAAAGAAGCTGCTGAAGCTCGTTGAAGGTAAGTCGGTGTTTCTTGAAGAGTATGCGCGTGAGATGATTGTAGACGAAGAGGCGCATATTTCGGAAGTTGAAAAAATGATGCGTCATGCCGGTAGTGTTTAATTAGAGAGAGGTCCATTTTGAATATGAAAAGCGAATTATGCAGTCGGTTAGGTATCGCCCTTGTGGTGGGAGCGATGATGGTGGTCGCTCCAGATAGCGCTTTTGCTTGGACCGTGCAAAAGATCAAAGGGCAAGTCTCAGTGATCAACGGAAAAGTAAAGGTACCGGCCGAGGTGGGCACCGTTTTAAAAGTGGGCGATACGGTTGAAACAGCAGCGGACAGTAAGGCGATGCTCCAAGAAGGTGAGTCGGAGATTTGGTTGGCGCCGACGACCCAGCTTGCCGTTCATAAACTCGTAACTCCAGGGAAGTCCGAGTTGGGGCGATTCGATATTCTTGCTGGCAAGCTCCGCGCCAAGTTCAAAAAAACCTCGGGCCCTGAGGCGTTTCCCTATGAGGTTCGTCTTAAGTCTGTTGTAGCGGGTGTGCGCGGCACCGAGTTTTTTATGGCGATCGAGGGAGACGACGAAAAGGTTTGTACGCTCGAAGGACTGGTGCGTGTGACTTCGCTTAAGTCTAGGGCTGAGTCATGGGATGTTAAGGCCGGTAAGGGCTTGTTTATCAAGCCGAATGAAATGCCTAAGGTGCGCGATACCACCGATGAACAAGTCAAAAAATGGATCGACATCTCTTCAT
>SXRI01000470.1 GCA_005793615.1 Bdellovibrionales bacterium | reverse complement strand
GCTGGAAGTCGGTTCTTCCGGCGCCTCTGATGGTCAACGCATCGCCGGTAAATATCATTCCATCGAAATAAAAACTCAGGCACGAATTCGTATGTCCGGGTGTAGCCAAAACTCTGAGGCTTTGGCTACCGAGTTTGAGCTCATCGCCATCTCGTAAAGCCCGATCAGCGCAACCAACCCCAGAGGCCTCACTTAATCCGGTTTTGCAACCCGTGCGATTGCGAATTTCGCCAGCCCCCGTAATGTGATCAGCATGAACGTGGGTATCGAGCACCCAACACAGCTTGAGGCCCAGCTCTTCAACTAGCTTCAGATCCCGATCCACTTTTCCCAAAACGGGGTCTATCAAAACCGCTTCACGCGAGGCACCGTCAGCGAGCAAATAGGTATAAGTCGATGTTTCGGAATCTATGAGTTGATAAAATTCGACCGCAGCCACGATAAAACCCTCTTTAAAAGGAGATCTTGGCATCGCTTTGCCTTCTGGGCAACCTGAACGCCATTGCGCAGAATGACAGGAATTGATCCTGGAGACGGTAGCCGTTATGGTCGCCCAGAAATGTATAATCAGACACTCTCGAAGCCTCGCCTTGCCGCTTGGGTAATGGGCACTCTCTTATTGCTATTCACAAACATCGCCGATGCCGGCGAGGTCTACTCCTTTCTGAGCGGCGATTGTCGCTTAAGCACAGGCCTGGTCACCCAGGTCGATGAGCAGTCGGCTATTCTATTGAAACTCGATGGCCATGAAGAAGTCGTCAATCTCGCGGACGTTCAGGGCGTTTATATCTTCTCATATGTCACCAATCCTGTTGCCAACATTTCGGCCGGCGCCAATCTCTTAAGTACCCTCAAGCAAGTGACTGTCGACGAAAATCCGCCATTCTATGGGTGGCCGGTACGCTTTGTTGAATCGCTGGTGATGTTTGTCGATATCCATGGCAAACAGCATGTGCACGAGATGAGTTCGATCACCCGACTCAGGCCCGCACTGAAGAGCGGCGGCTGGGAGAAAACCGAGTACCAAGCTTCAGGCCTCAGTTTCGCGCCTCTGGCGTTATCCTTCAAAGACCTTTCGGCGCAATGCCCGAATCTACCCTCTGGCTCTATGCAGGCCAATCGCCCGATGCGCGTACTTTCGGATCCCGTTAAAATTCGCCAACTGATGGATGATCTCCGTAAAGGTTATGAGGGCCTTTCTGACTACGAGGAACGCACTTATCTGTATGCTCGTCCGTTTCTGTTCGAAAAGGCCTCGCGTTTTGGTTTGGCTATTGCCGAAAACGGAGTGGAGCGAAAAGTTCCGTGGCCACTTGATTTTCGCTGGTCTTCGGGACGACCGTTTCACTTTCAGAGTTTTACGGATTTTGGCGGCCAACACTCCGAGTATTCTCCTTATACACAACAGTTCTTTGGCTTACGTTCGGATCTCAAAGCACATGTCTTTCACATGCATTTCGAAAGCAACGTAACCGGGATTCCGGCGGGCACCTCGCTTTATCGCAATTTGGGCATGGGCGCAGCCGCCGATTCGAACTTCGGCTCCTATGCCGATTACGGCGGCGTCAGCGAAGTGCAAAACGGCATGAACTATCTCCTTTTGATGGGCGGCGACTACGGCGCCTTGAGCCTTTCAGCAGGATATTACTTTCCGGTTACCGCGATTCGAGTCAATAATACCTTTCGCGAAATTCTCGCCTCGCGAAAAACCTATGCCTTTCGCGCCGCTTGGACCGAGAAAACCTGGCGTCTTCGCCTCATCATGGTGCCCGTGATTGTCTTTAGCTCGAGCTCGCCAAGCGAAAAAGACCTCACCTACGACCGCAGCTTCCAGGCGCGCAACTCATGGGGAACTTATATCGGCCCTTCGTCTTTCACTTTCCGCGGTCACTTTCTACGTACCGGCGTTGACCTTGAGTGGTCACAGGTTCTGTCGACGTCGCTTGATTTCGTTTATAACTATGGTGAGTACCACGACACGATGAACCCTTCGCCTGACATCTATGAGCCATCGACTATTCCGACCTATAGCAAAGATGATTTCACCTTCCATCGCTATTCGCTCGTCGCGGCGGTTCGCCAAGATTTCGGCGAGTACATCGGAGTTCGTCTTTACAGCTCCTGGAACAGTTTTTTGACCGAATACAATATGGGCGGCACCACGGGCACGAACTCGTTCAACCCGCTAACGTTCGGAGGCGCGCTTGAATTCGTATTCTGAGCAGCGTAAACGCCAACGGCTGCTATCGGTCTTGGTATCTTTAGTACTACTGAGTGCAGGCGCGCTGCTGCCATGTCTAGCGCATGCGTTAGACATCACCGCCTTTTACGTAGCCTCCTGCCAACGTATTCTCGGCATCCCGATACATGTGAATCCGCGTGAGGTCTCGATCTTAACTTTGCAGGGGAAGATCGAGAAACTGCCGCGCTACGAGATCGTCTACGTCGCGACCTACCCGCTCGATCTCGTGCCCATCAACGAAATTTCAAATCCCGAGGCCGCCGCTCCCATCCGCCTTCTTACCCGTCAAGACCGACGCATGGTAACTCTCGCCGAAGGATGGCCCGTTGAATTCTCCGAAGATCGGTTTTCGTTTCTTACTACCGAGGGCCGAGGCGTCGTCGTTGATCGCCGCTCGATCTGGCGCCTGGAACCGCTCGCCTTACACAGTAAGCTCGCCTTCCAAAGGCGCATGACCGAACTACCGGAATTCATCCATCCGCATATTTTTCAAACTTGTCCGTTGGAGAAAGATCCGTTTGCGATAGGCAAGAGTCGCGCTTCGCAGGTATCGCAGAAAATCTTCCCGCAACAGCTCCTTGCTGAAACCGTTACCATCAAACGTGAGCTCGACCGCCTTATGGCCGGGCATGACCAAATGACCGTGTACCAAAAGAAACAGGTTTTCTTCGCCGTACCGGAACTCTACCGTAACGAGACCTGGCTTGCACTTTGGACATCGACCGGATCTCGGTATGGCGCCTCCGCTTCGCGCTCGAATAACTTCACCCCTCTATTGCGCGATGAATTCAGCTCAGGCCCGTTTTCCTTTCAGCGGGCCTTCATCACCGGTAGCGGTCCGCACCCATCTTCAGTTCACGATGAGCCGCAAACTCATGCGACTTATGAATTTAAGGCCGACTATTTTCATATGGAACTCATGGCTGATTTGAGCTTTATCCTGATCGGTTCAAAATACCGCTGGAACATCGATGATTCGTCGGTGAGTGATATTCGTCTGAATGATGTGGCCCGCATCAAAATGGGTTTTGACCGTGTCGCCTTCTCCTTCGGCTTTTTCCCGGTGAGCACGGTCAATGCCGGGCTTTACGCCGGCGGCCGCTTTCGCGAAGCCAGCACCAGCATTGGACGTTTTTACGGCGCCTTTCGCTTGCCGGAATGGTGGCTCTCGGTCGATTTTGGCAGCGGCAGCGGTAACGACACAGAGTTGCGCTTTTTGCGCATCAACGCCGGCCGCGAGATCAACGATGCGACACGCGTGCTCGCCAGCTATATTTCTCGCGACTACGACTGGCTGAGCAGTTCGAAATTAGAACCTAGTATCAATGCCTCCAGTCAATCAAAGACCCTGGCGTTTTATCTTGAGCACCACTACCGGCGACGATTTTTGCTCGGCGCAAGTGCGGCGATCGAAAAATTCTCAATGACCGCTGCTGACCGCGACACCCGGGCGCCGCTCGCCGCAGAAGATCCATTGTATTTTAAGGCCGGTATCTTGGCGGGCTTGATTTTTTGATCAAAGCTGTGACTTGGCGACCAAGCCGAAGTAGGCCACAGAGTAAATGTGAAAGAAAATGACGCCCAGGAGAATTGTCGCAAAGGTAATATGGGCGATAAGTGAAAGCCTCACCAAAAGGGGCTTTTTCATGGCGACAATTTTGTCATGAAACACGCCACCGATAAAGACAGCGAAATAACAGATGGTGAGAAGAGCGAAGTAACCATGCCCCAGGCGTTGGGCATGCATGAAAAACAAGATCGGCCCAGCTAAGCCGAAAAGTTTGTGAAAGTGCACTTCCGCGCGAATATCCTTGGCGTTTTTTTTGCCAAATCGAAGGCGACTGATTCGCCATTGATCAAAAATAAAAACACAAAGCAAAATTCCGGAGAGCGACTTGTACTCTGCCTTACCGAGCTCGAAATACTTGAGCGGAACCGTGTAGCCAATACTCAATACAATTACAACAATGATTGTGAGCGCAATCCCGATCTCGTAAGAGAAACGAAAAATCGAAGCTCTCATAAGCCTGCCTCCTTCGGCT
>SXRI01000469.1 GCA_005793615.1 Bdellovibrionales bacterium | reverse complement strand
ATATTTGCTTGTCGTAGAAAGGCGCTGATTTCGTCGAGGCTGAGATGCTCGGCGTTCAGCGAGATTTCATCATAAGGCGCACCGGACTTTGTCTTGCCATCCTGTCCGTACTCGAGATGAAGATTGCCACTAAAAATGCTCTCGATTTCAGCCGCCACACCCTTATTGAAAGTCAGCAGGCGCGAGAAGACCGGAGAAACCCGGATGGCCGCGGCTTTGATCGCGGGCTGGCCGCGTGCCGTGAAGACAAGATTCTCCGTACTGATTCCGAGGCCGAGGAGATCAAGACTCAAACCATCAAATTTCACGTGCACTTGCCCGCCGCGATTGATCTCGGCCGAAATCATGTCACTGAGATCATCGCTCGGAAAAAGTATCAGGAAAAAACCAAGCGCGAAGAGCACGGCATACAACATTTGCAATTTATGCGATCGAAAGAGAGCTTTAATCGGGGAAAGGATCGCAGCCATGAGTTTTACTCTCCGGTCTTTGCACCGCTGGGTGGTTTAGTTGCGCCCTTCGCTCCGGGCTTGGGTAAATCGATGGGTGGTAAGTTGAATGCCACCATCTTAAAGGTCACGTCAAAATAATGTGGATCCGCTGGCGTGGCCTGGACTTTAAGGCCGACCATTTTCACCGTTGGTCGCAGGTCCTGCAGTTGGCTTCCGATTTTGACCAACTGATCGAGGTTGAGGCGCGACAAACTCACCATCACGCCGTTCTGGGTTAGGCCCTGCGGAAGACCAGCGCTCTTAGCTTTGGAGTTGTCGAAGTCCGTGATTGCCACGGTTTGTTCCGGCAGAAGCGACGGACTTTGGTTGGAAAGAACACCTTGAATGGCGTTATGTAAATCGCCGGCGGAGACGGGGAGCGGTGCCATCGGCATTGTCGAGGCCGCATGGGAGTAACGAAACAGGTCGCGAATCAATTGCTTCTTGTCTTCAAACTCCGTCAGCGAAGTTTGTGAGCCGGAGAAGAAAATCCACGGAAACATAAAGAGCACGAACGCGGCGGCGGCACCAACTCCCGCGAGCGAGAGTTTTTGCGCATTCGGCGTCAAACCTTGATAGCGCTCCATCAACTGAGCCCACGCTGCGCTCTCCTCAATACGCGCGATCGTGGTTTGCACCTGTTCACGCAGTCGATCTTTGATGTCGTCTAGAGCCACGCTTAACCTCGCTAATCCTTGCGATTCACTTTGAGCTTAAATGCAAAACCACCGGGGTCAGCCACAAGGTCACTCATTGATTTGGGCTGAGCCATGTCACCGAGCGCCTGTTTGACCTTTGGTACCAGGGCCGAGTTAGCCGTATGCCCTTTGATGGTGAGTTCATCGTTTTCAAGTTCGAAGTAAGTGATGTCCAAACCTTGGCTCGGGTTCTGACCTTGCGGAATCTTTGCCGGGAACTTCTCTGACAGGCGGGCAAGAATGCTCATCGCTGAAGTATAGACATCGAGTTGGCCAAGGGCTTGTTGGTTGGCGAGCAGGGTTTTTTGTGCCTTGATGTATTTTCGAATATTCGATTCGTTCGCTGATGCGCCTTTGAGACCGGCGGCTTTGGTGCCGGCCTCTGTGACTTTTTCCTCGGCGCTAAAATTGAGGCTTGCCGCCACTTGATCACGAATCACCGAATAAACGAAAAACACGGCAAAGGCGCTGAGTGCGATCTGCACTGGGACTCGCCACTGTTCCCAAAAAAGTTTGAGCGACAGATTTTCACGGGCAAAGTCATCTTTACGAAGATTGATCGCCGGATTGCGTGGCCTTTTCATCCCCTCAATGGCAAGACCGACGGCAACGGGCGCGATGGCTTCGATTTGCGAGTTGAGAGTGAGGCGAGTGGAGAAACGAGCCAGCGTCTGCGTATTGGTATTGGCGGGAAGCTCAAGTCCTTGAGTGATATAAGCACCCAGGTTCTGAATCTGACTGACCCCACCGGTGAGCTCGACCTCGACATATTCAAGATTGAACGCTGTTTTAAGCTCGATCAAGGTGAGCTTGACTTCTCTGAGTAGCAAATCGACTTGGCTGGCAACGGCGTGTGACAGCCTGATTTGATCAGACGATGCGCCGGTGCTGTTCATCAAAATGAAGCTCTTAGAAGTCAGGATCTTCATGGCCTCGAACATCGGTACGTTGAAAGCGCGCGCAAGCTCAGCTGCGATGTCGGCACCACCCCAAAAGATGGACCGGGTCGCGACAAGATTTGAATCACGGTAGACGATGAGAATCGAGCGCGAATGTCCGAGATGTAAGCGCAAACGTGAGTTCGATGCCGGTTGCTCACGGAGGATACCGGTATCCTCGGCCTCAGAAGGAATTCTCAACGCTGGCGAGACTTCCGGCGGTGATGCATTCCACGCTTGAAAGTTATTGTTGAGTGCCAAGCCTTCGACACTGACGATTTCGGGGTCAAAGCCGCAGTCTTTGCTTAAACTCAAAAGCTCTTGAATGGCTTCATGTGGACTGGCGATAGTTAAAACGTCGGCGCTGGTGCCAACGAATTCGACGATCTTGAAATCAAATATAGTTTCGTCAATATCGAGAGGGATATCGTCTTCGAGTTCAAAGGCGAGACTTTTTTGAATCTTCGGGCGTTCGCGAAAAGGAAAGCGTTTGAAGTGAACACTCACGCGGTGTTGCGGCACACCCACGACCCAGCGGGTTTTGCTGGGGTCATAATTCACTGCGAGTCCACGCAATGCTTCGATAATTTGCAGATTGCGGTCTGCATGCGGCTCGGTGCTCAGCGGAAATTCAAAGTAGTTATTGAGCGTGAAACCTTTCGCGCCCGCATCGAGTTCCGCGACTTTTACACTGTAAGTTCCAAGATCGACGCCAAGTATCTTCATTCCACAATTCTACTGCGCCTTAGGTCTCAAACCAATAGACAATATTCGGACTTTCATTAGGTACGGTCGCGCCACCTTTTTTAGGGTCGGGGGTCGGTGTCGGAGTTGGCGTTGGCCCAGGGGGCGGAGGAGCTCCGGGAATTGGAGTGGCCGTCGGTTGCGGCATGAGTTTGCGCAGTTGAGCTAGCACTTGGTCGTAATCGTAAACAATCGCTGTGATCTCGCGCTGGACTTTTCCGGAAGTGCCGACACTCTTGATGCGAAAATTGAATTCAGGACTGAACAAAATATGAATTGTTGGTTTTTGGTCTTTATCCTTGAACTGTTCGATTCGGACACCGAGAGATTGCAGGAACTGGTAAAAGGTCTGTTCGTCCTTAAAGGTCGTGCTATCTTTTTTGTCACGTTCTTCAAGCAGGCGCCCGACTTGTTCGTCGTTGAGATTAAAAAGCGACTTGAGCAGATCCTTAGAGGCGTATTTGATGTTGATGGCTTTGGTGCCGAAAATCGTGACCTTCGGGATCAGCATCTTGAAGTAATCGTCAGTCATACCGGCAACCATGTGAAGCTCTTCAAAAGTCATAAAGGGTCGATTCGGTGGCAGAAAGCGTGAGGCATCGCCGAAGCCCTGGTAAAGCGAGCGCTCGTCACCGCCCAGATCGCTTTTTTCGTCGCTATCGACCCAGTCTTT
>SXRI01000468.1 GCA_005793615.1 Bdellovibrionales bacterium | reverse complement strand
CTGGTAGTTCCTGATCTCCGCCGAGCACAAACAACTTCCAGCCAGAACGGCGGAACGAGCCATTCAGGGCAATGGTAGGCTTGATATCGCTTCCCTTGATCACCATCACAATGGGTACAGAGGAGTCATTTAAAACGAGGTCTCTGATTGTCGGTCCCGTTTTTGTGACCCGAAGAAAGTACGCAACTTGCTCCCTTTGCTTTTTGCTTTGCGGTAGTTCAGGAATCTGAATTGGCCGTTGATTGATCGGATTCTCCTCAGAAGGGTAGCCAGAGGCGTCAGCCGCATTATCACTTGAAGCCGGTTTGCTCACTGCCCCTTCCGTCGTCGCTACCTGGCCAAAGGCCCTGGAGCCAAATGCGGCAACGATCAAGAGTGAATACAATGCACTCTTTAAGCAAGGCCCTATTATTCGCTGAATTTCGTCAGCACAGCACGCAAACAGCATGTCTTAGATTCACAAAATTCCAACAAGCACGCAACTCTATGCAGGTCTGGTGTGACTAGTTTTTGGAGTTTGTCGCGGGAATTCGTTTCGAAGGCAATTTTCGAGCCTTCTTGGCACCTGACTTCCCACCGGACTCGCTATTGAGCGCGGTCTGAACTGAAGTCCCAAGTTCCGATTTATCACGATAATAGAGCGTGAATCCGGCATAGATCTTGTGTGGATTGTGTATCAACTGCGGATTATTCTTCCACAACTCCCTCCAGAAGGAGTTCGTCCCGTACACCTTGTGCGAAATTTTTCCTAGAGTATCACGCCTAACAATCAGGTACGGCTTACCGTTACGATCGATGACCACGTAATCAACACCATTGATTGTCAACTCAGTGCCCGGAGCAAGCGCGGAGTAATTGGCAATCTTCGCCTTGTTGGCGTTCAAGATCTCTCGCCAACGGTAGACATTTCCGTAAGACTCAAACGAAATCTTCATTAGGGTGTCGCCGGGCTTCACCACATAGGTCTTTGTTTCTCCGCTTCCTACGGAAGGCTTATTGTGGCCACCGCGAACACGCGATTTACCTGGTGCCGCCGGTCCGTTTGCTTCTCCCGAACCGTCACCTTCACTACCCCTGTAGCTATCATCACCACTGCCATCACCACCGGCCTCACTATTGGCCGGCTGACGCTCGGGATTCGAATCTCCGCTGTCCGGGGATTCGGTGACTGTCTTGGTCCATCCGCGTCCATTGAAGTTGACGTTGACGTTAACGTTGACTCTGCCGCTGCCACCACCGGAAAAACTGCCGCTTTGCACCTGGCCTGCGCCACCGGCGATCTTTGAAATGTCATTGTTGATTTCCACGGGCAAAGGGATGTCATTCACATTGGTAGCGACTTTTGTTGCTGAAAGTTTAGACGGAGTTTCCTCTTTGGAAGACAAGAGTGAGCAGCCAGCGTTGGCGACAATCAAAATGCCGCCCCAACACGCCGCTATCCGATAGATTTTCTTTGCTGTATTACGCCCCATCAGAGGCTTGATCGGTCGAAATTCTCACGCGATTAATACTGACACCCTGATTTCAAGATCAAGGTCGCGTCGTTTTTTTGACAACGAGCCCTAGGTCCGGGCCGACTGCGACCCGGTTAAGTCATTTGCTCAAATGGCTTTTCCCATCGCACACTCGGCAACTGCTCGATCTCGGTGGTCGGTTTCACTTCTCCAGCTTTCCCGGCCACTGACTGTGAGGTTTTTCTTGTCGGCGGTGGCGGCGGCACCGGTGTCAGTAATCCTCTGGACAGCATTTTTTCCAAACCACTGGCCTGCCGATCAAACTGCTTTTGCGATCCAGCAAGCACCGTTTTTAGGAAGTCACGCTGTTCAATCAACTGCGCCACACATTCCTCAAGCTTCACCCGATCTGCGGAGAGTGTTGGCGTTGTTTTTAACTGCAGCTCAATCTTCGACAGCTCAAATTCAGTTGCCGCCAGATAGTCCTTCAGCGGATGAGTGGCAGACAATAGGCGAATTTCTTGTGCTAGCTGCTTGCCGATCTTTTGAACGTCCGTCTTCTCTTTGTTGAGATTGTTCGCATAAATCCGCAAATGATTTTCTCGCATGCCAACTTGAGTCGATAGCTCTGATGTCCGTGCCAACTGAGTCTTAAGCTGAGTAACTTCAGCTACGGTTTCATCCTGTTCGTTCAGGAGTGCCTCAATCCTGCGATCACGTTCGCTGACCGTACGTTTGCATTCAGCTACATCTTGCACCAGCGCTTGGATTTTCGCCTCAGCCTCAGCCATCTCTCTTCGCAAGCGATGGTCCATGTTTCGGCAATGTTTCGCCGCCAGGTCTTTGGCCGCCTGAAGTTCTCCCTGATGAGTCAAATTCGTCTCGCGCAGAGCACTCACTGCTTCGTTGGCTTTCATGAGATCTCGCTCAAGGGCAGCTCTTCCCGAACGCTGCTCGGATATCTGCTCTTTCGCCGCCGTCAACTGAACCGTGAGGACCGAACATTCACCTTGAAGTTTGGTGATTTCGCCGCGAAGTCCGGATTCTGTTTGCCGTGCCTTTTCAACGATGCGCTCAAGGTCTTCCTTGATCCGTTGCTCATTCAATTGAGCCCGCTTTGCTTCACGTTCCAGCGTTTCTTTCTGTGCCTCCATTTCCTGGAGTTTAACGGTTTTCACGCTCAAGGCCTGTTCAACCTCACTTCGCGCCGCATAGACCGCTCGCTCCGTTTGCAGACGCCCTTGATGTACACTTGATTGGCTCTGCAAGAGCTCATACTTCAGCGAAGATACCTCGTTCTGAGCAGCCACGAGTTGGGTTTCCACCTTAGCACGTTCATCTTTAGCCCGAGCAAGATCTTGGTTGAATTGCTCCTTTAGACTACTCGCCAATTCCGTTCTTGAACTAAGCGCCGATGCAAGCTGAGACTCGAGAGCCATCCGTTCATTCTTTAAACGAACAACCTCATTGTTGAACTGTGCTTTGAGGGTGCTAACTATCTCAGTTTCCATTGAACGATCGCCGCCACGGATCTTGCTTTCATAGGCACATTGAGTTTTGAGCTTTTCGATCTCGCCCTGGCTCGTTGCCAACTCAATTTTCAGAAGCAAGAGCTGATGCTCAGCTCCTTGAGTCAGACGTTCCTGGGCCACGGCCTCCTGCTGCAAGCGTTCGATATTCTTTCGAAGCTCAATCTCACCCTTGCGCAATGATTCGATTTGCAGGTCCTTTTCCCACCCAACATCCGTGATCTTCGCCAATTTACGATTGTGATCATCACGAAACTGTGTGATTTTCCCACGTTCTTCCTCGATCGCTCCCTCGAGTCGGCGAATCGTGTTGTCGCTATCCAACGCCCGCGCCTTGAGACACTCACACTCTTGACTGATTTCATTGAGCGATTCCTTCAAAGTCGTCTCAGCGGCCTTTAAGACCGAAATTTGCTGATCCTTTTCTTGAATTGCCGCCTGCAAACGAATTTGCGCTGAACCTGACGCCGACTGCAGCTCGATCTGCAGCTCCTCGAGTTCTGCGGTCAACTGGCAAATCGTTTGCTGTTCACGATCGAGACGAACCTTTTGGGCAGCACAGGTCTTCGACAATCGTTCAATCTCTGCCTGCATCGTGGTTTCACGTATGCGAAGGTTCTTGATTTGTCCCCACCACAAGCCATTGAGTTCTTCATGTAAGTTGAATTGAGCACTGCTTTTCCCGAGCTCCTCCAGGCGCCGCCCGAGTTCAAGATTCAGATCATTCAGCGAGTCCAACTGCTCTGGCGACTCATCGCTGTCGCGACCGTGAAAAACACCCGCGTCGTTCTGCTCATTTCGCACGTATTCTTTTTTGCCCATTTTCGAGCCCCCACATCTGTCTCGTTTTCGGTCGTTTTGGAAACGCCCTAAAGCGAGACAGCCTGAAACTATTCAATGGTCGAGGCGTGATGATCGGTTATTGCTCGATCAATCGTGGGGGCATGCCCTTGGCAGTCTGCGGGAGTTCAGAGGTACGCCGAACTTTCGTCTGAAGCTCCTGAATGAGGGCTTTGGTCTCGGCGCCATCACGGTTAATCAAGTCACGTTTTGCTGGATCGCGCTGCCCTGAGCTCATATAGGCAAACTGCGCTTGATGAACCAAGGAGGTTCGCTCACCGAGTTTTTTTAGTCTGGTAAAGAGATCGGCGTAGTAGTAGCCGCCATCCAGCGCCTCAGGCGTCCAGCGAGCAAAGGCCGCCTCAAGCTGTTCCTGAAACCCCACCCAGCGCGTGTGATAGGTCAACCAACGCGAAGCACGGGAAGCAACAGGTAGCCCGCGCACGAACTCGGCCTGGAAGGTGGTATCGGTTTCAGTGAGCTGATTCTCAAGTGATTCACTGAACTGCTTAAGTTCCGTCAGTTCATCCTGTGCCACCGTCTTCAGACGCGCATGATACGACTTAAGACTTCGCTTATAATCTCCGTTCGCAACCTCTTGCCCGAGAAAAAAGGCCTTCTGCGCCAGCATCTGCCATTTGGAAATCCCGGCACTCACGCATGACGGACAGGTCACGCTCACTCGATATTGTCCCATCGGGTAAGGGGTGCCGTCATCTTGACGAAACACTGGAGGCTTTGCTAAACCATCTTTGATTATAACCGAAGTTCTTACTGAGATTTTAAAGCGGTCCACCAGACTTTCCGGAATTCCGTCGATCTGCAAGTTCAAGGTGGTTCCGTCAGGAAGATTGGTAGCAATGAAAAATGCAGGAGCAAAGTAATCCGTGGTCGAAACCGCCAAAGCCGCTTTGGGATCTCGCTTTTTAAAAGCGGTAGAAAGTACGGTTTCAAGTTCTTGTCGGTCTTCAGCGTTTAAGTCATCGAAGCGACCGATGGTTTGCTGATGCGACAGCAACTTAGGGGCAATGTAAATCACCATTAGCGCTGTTGTCGCAAAGATCACCGCCGT
>SXRI01000467.1 GCA_005793615.1 Bdellovibrionales bacterium | reverse complement strand
AGCATCCTGATCATCGCTGAGAAACCTTCGGTCGCTCGTGACTTGGCGCGCGTCGTTGGTGCTTTTAAACAGGGCGACGGCTTCCTCGAAGGGAGCGGCTACACGGTAACTTGGGCGATTGGTCACCTTGTAACTTTGCCTGAACCACATCAGATCAACCCCGCCTGGAAGGCTTGGAGCATCGCCGGTCTTCCGATGCTACCGGCCCAATGGCCGCTTGTCGTAGTCGAAAAGACGAAGGCGCAATTTGAGGTCGTGCGCAAGCTTCTGAAACGCTGTGATGAGGTCGTCTGTGCGACTGATGCTGGACGCGAGGGCGAATTGATCTTCCGTTACATCTACGAAATGGCAAAATGTAAAAAGCCCGTTAGCCGCTTATGGATTTCGTCGCTCACAGTCGAGGCCATCAAGGCGGGTCTTCGTAACCTCAAACCATCTTCAGCGTATGACCCGCTAGCGGATGCCGCTCGCGCTCGAAGCCGGGCCGACTGGCATATTGGTATGAACCTTTCCCGTGCCTACGCGCTCAAGACAAATGAGCCACTTTTTGTCGGCCGCGTGCAAACGCCGACACTCGCCATGGTGGTCGAACGAGATCTTAAGATCCAGAATTTCAAGCCTGAAGACTATATCGTGATCGAAGGTCGCTTTGGGGCGCACGAGGCCGAGTATCGCGGCATCTATATTGGCGAGAAGGCGGAGGTTGTAAAGCCGATAACGGCTAAAGAGTTGCGCCTTCCCTTCAATCAACAGCAAGTCGAATCGCTCTTATCGAAGATGCGGCAAGACTCAGGAACCATCGCGGCGGTTGACGGCAAGACCGTGAAGCAGCTACCACCACTTCTATATGATCTCACCGAGCTTCAGCGTTATTGTAACCGGATCTTCGGGTTCTCGGCGGCCCAAACGCTCACTCTCGCCCAGAGCCTTTACGAGCGCCATAAATTGATCAGCTATCCTCGGACAGATAGCCGGCATCTGTCCCAGTCGGTGGCCGCGACGCTACCCGAGATCGTTAAAAATATTCGGGCGCCGTATGAAGGCATGATTGATAGCTCAGCCGGCATCGCACCGCTTGGTCGTCGTTTTGTCGATGACGCTGAGGTTACCGATCACCACGCCATTATCCCAACCGCGACACCGGCCGCGAAGGCGACGTTAACGGCTGATGAACGGCGAGTGTATGATCTTATCTGCCGGCGCTTACTGATGGCTTGGAGCCGGGAGTTTGTCACTTGGGTAACAAACGTCATTACCGAGATTGATGCTACTTATTTGTTTAAGACCCAGGGTACTGCCGTGATCGATATGGGCTGGAAAGCGCTCGATGTCAAAACTAAGTCGGCTTCCCAGGATCCGGAGTTGCCAACGGGCCTTGAAGCCAGCGTCTTGGTAAAAGTGCTTGGTGTGGATGCCAAGAAAAAGCGCACCGAGCCGCCACCGCATCTCACCGAAGCAACCTTACTTACGGGGATGGAAACGGCCGGCCGCGAGCTTGAAGATCGTGAGTTGGCGGATATCATGAAAGGCTCTGGCCTCGGCACGCCGGCTACTCGCGCTGGTATTATTGAAACGCTGGTTTCGCGAAACTACCTCACGAGGAAAGAGAAGTCGTTGATCGCCACTCCGCTTGGCCACAGGCTGATCGCGACCGTCCACGAAAGTGTCAAGAGTCCGGAACTCACCGCTCGGTGGGAACAAAAGCTTGGCGAGATTCAGTCGAAGAAAATGACGCTCAAAGCGTTTATGTCCGAACTTGAAAAGGAAGTGGCGACACGAGTCGCGGAAATCTCGACCCTGTCCTCTCAGCCACAGCAAAGTGACGCTTCACGATCGGCGGGCGAATTGGCCCATGAGATACTCTCCGATCCGATGCCAGCTCCTCAAAACGGTGGACTACCACCAGTGTCAGCGGTGCCTGTGCCATTGCAGAGCCAAACGCAATACCAGCCAAAGCGGGAGCCCACTCCCGCCGCCGAGCTTCACCGTCTTCTCAAAGAGCGCTTTGGCTTTGATGCGTTTCGGGCCAGTCAAGAAAAGGTCTGCCGTGCCGTCACCGATGGAAAAGACGTTCTTCTCGTGATGCCGACCGGCGCTGGAAAATCGGTTTGCTATCAAGTGCCCGGTATCGCCCGCAGTGGTACAACCTTGGTTATTAGCCCGCTTGTGGCGTTGATCGAGGATCAGGTGGCGAAGCTTCAATCACTCAGCTTTTCGGCTGAACGCATCCACTCCGGTCGGGATCGGGAAAGCTCAAGAGCTGTGTGCCAAAGGTACCTGGTGGGAGAGCTTGATTTTTTATTTATCGCGCCTGAGAGACTATCAGTCCCCGGCTTCCCGGAGTTTTTGCGTCGGAGGCTGCCGACGCTCATCGCGATTGACGAGGCCCATTGCATTTCACAGTGGGGTCATGATTTCAGACCTGATTACCGTCTACTTGGCGAGCGGCTTAAGGAGCTTCGCCCCACACCCGTGATCGCGCTCACGGCGACAGCGACACCGATCGTGCAGGAGGATATCTGCCGGCAACTTGGTCTTACCGATGAAGAGCGCGTCATTCAGGGGTTCCGCCGCACCAACATCGCAATCGAAGTGGCGGAGCTTCCTCCAAGCGATCGACCTGACGCTATTCTCTCGCTTTTAAAAAAGCCTGGCCGCGTGCCCGCAATCGTTTATGTTCCGACGAGGAAGAAAGCCGAGGAATTGACCGAAACCCTCTCGGAGACCTTGAAAGTCGGATCCTATCACGCAGGAATGTCATCACAGGCGCGGGAAAATGTTCAATCGCGATTTTTGGCGGGCGATCTTGACGTCATGGTAGCGACCGTTGCCTTCGGTATGGGAATCGACAAGCCCAATATCAGAACCGTCGTTCACGCCGCGATGCCCGGGAGTGTCGAGGGATATTACCAAGAGATCGGCCGTGCCGGTCGCGACGGTCTGCCAAGTGAAGCGTACCTGCTTCATTCCTTCGCCGACCAGAAGACTCACGAGTTCTTTTTTGACATGAACTATCCCGACATCGAGAAGCTTCGCTTGATTTTCAAAGAGCTTGGTTCGCAGAAGGCCGCGAAGGACAAAATCCGAAGGGCGCTTTCTTATCTTGATCTCGAGATCTTCGAGCGGGCGCTTGAGCAGCTATGGGTCCATCGCGGCGTTATTATCGACCCCGATGAAAACATGGCGCGTGGAAGCTCCACTTGGGAAAACTCATATCAGTCCCAGTTGGACCAGCGACGTAAGCAACTTAAATCCATGCTGGCATTTACATCATCCGGAAAGTGCCGGATGCTCCAGCTCGTTGCCCACTTTGGCGATCAGAACGACTCGAGCCGGCCTTGTGGCATCTGCGACGTTTGCAATCCCCGGCAGAGTGATGGAATGGTGAAAAATAGAACGCTTTCTGCCGCGGAACAGAAGGCCGTCGCGTGCATGCTCCAGGCTCTTGAGCGCGAAACCAGCCTCGCTGCCGGAAGGCTTTTTCAATCGTTATTGGATGCCAAGGTATCCGTCACCCGCGGTGAATTTGAGAAGTTTGTGACGTTACTTGAGCGCGCCGGTTGGATCACGTCGACTGAAGCAAGCTTCGAAAAGGATGGCAAAAATATATCTTATCGCAGGCTTTCGCTGGCGAGGCTGGGAGGTCAGGCGTCGTCCCGCGATCTTGAGTCGCTGGAGATCATGGCGGCGCCGGTCGCTAAAAGGACACGTAAAAAGAAACGGACGCCAAAGTCCCCGAAGCGCGGTGGCATCTTGCGCACAGCCCCTGTGGCGCGTCCCGGCGGCTCGGCTGAGTTGTTTGAACCGCTTCGCGCCTGGCGCCTTGGGCAGGCAAGAAGGCGAAGTGTGCCAGCGTTTCGCATCCTGACCGACAAGGCGCTCCTCGCCATCTGTGAGCGACAGCCACGCTCGAAATCAGAGCTTCTTGGAATATCGGGCATCAACCGGAAGGCCGTCGCTCAATATGGTGATGAAATCCTTCGCGTCATTGCTCGGGCCTCTATGAGACCCGAAGCTCGACACGACTCGCGATTGTAAACATGAATTGTAGCCTGAAGAGGAGTTCCCGTGGGTGGCCAGAAGATCGATCAATCAACACTGACCAAGGCGGATCTTATTGAAAAGGTCTATCAGAAGATCGGCTTTTCAAAGAAGGAAGCTGCGGATCTTGTCGAGCTGGTCTTCACTAGTTTTAAGGACGTGCTCGGCAGCGGCGAGAAAATCAAGATTTCCGGGTTCGGCAATTTTATTGTTCGCGAAAAAAGTGAACGCGCCGGACGAAACCCCCAGACCGGCGCGCGGATCACGATCAGCGCACGGCGTGTGCTGACCTGGCGACCATCGCAGATCTTGAAAGCGATGCTCAATGGCGAAGATACCGCCGGCCTCATGGAAGACGACTGAGGCTGCCAAGGGGTGGCCGTTTAGGCCCCCCCTCCGATCGAAACGGCATTGGTTCATGAAGAGGTAAGCCTTTGGTCCCGCTGGCTAAAACCCTGGACTTTCAGATGCTTGCTTAGGATGGCAAAATAATGGAGACATCATGGCTAAAGTATGGCAAATTCTTGGCCGATAAGAGGGAAGTCGAGCGGAGGCTATTTATGTCCCAGGCATCACCATCACTGTTCGGCAGCGTTCCTGCAGAGGACTACTTTCACCTTTTCAACGGTACTGAGCCTGACGGTAAGAAGGTCGTTGAATTCCTCAACTATAAAAAAGAGGATATCTCGGTTGCCACGGGCGTCGCGATGAACTCAGTACGTTACGACGAGCGAATGCCGGTCGAACTCCGGCAACGCCTTCTGGAATGGGCCATCGCGATTAACCTTGTCGGCAACTATTTTAAGGACCGAGACAAGACCATTCTTTGGTTTCAAGTTGCGAATCCGCTACTCGGCAATATTGCTCCACGTGATATGATTCGCATTGGTCGCTTTGATAAGCTACTCAAGTTCATTCAAACGGCATTGACCGAAAATAGAAGATAGTCGCGGTGGCTAAAACTTCACGACGTCAGCGACGCCTTACCAACCCCGGTCTGCGTGGCTCAAAGAAACTAAAGCCCATTGATGACTTGCTCGAGCGCGGAACTCTCGAAGACTTGCGCAAAGCAAAGTATCGGACGGGTTTACTGCGGCGGTTCCATTGGGATTTTTACAGCGAACTTGCGCGGCAACGGGAAGAAATCAAAACTCAAATTCACGCGGCACTGAATGAGGCGGCGGTTTCCAATTTTGAGTTTCAACACTGGCAACGTGCGGTTAAATACAAATATGGGCTCCATCCTCTCTCGGCAGTCGGAAGTCTCGGTATGCCGGGAGGGCGATTCAACATCGGTGACGTCAACTCCAACGTCCCGTCGTTTCCGGCGCTCTACATCGCGATCGACAAGGATACCGCACTTCAGGAGACACTTGGCCAATCGAAAAGTCAGGACACGCGGCTCTCACCCCAAGAGGTCGCACTGACGAACCCGGAGTCTGAGACTATTGTTTCTGTCACCGGCTCGCTGGGGAGAGTTTTTGACCTTCGCTCGGCCAACAACTTGAGAAAGTTCGTCAACCTCATTAAGGGCTTTACCATTTCCGCACAGCTGCGTAATCAAGGGGTTCGCTTCGGCGCAAAGACTGACCTGGTGTTAAAACCATCACAACTAATGAAGAGCCTCATGGTCGACGACTGGTGCCTCCACCCCATGGTCTACGACGTGCCAGCGAATTCACAGATCTTCGGTCAGATGGTTTCAGGTGCTGGTATTGAAGGGATCATCTACCCCTCAAAGCTCACCAAAAAACCGTGTCTTGCTATTTTCCCGCGCAACTTCGAAAATTCGTCATCGTTCATAAAGCTAGACCATGAAACGCCGGATTCTCGTGTTCGAACGCGGATTGACGCAAAGAATTGGCGTTTGTGTGAGATGAGCACAGAGGACGTGTTTGCGCTCACGGGTTTGCACTGATCGGCTTTGAACGTCGGCCCCGGTGCCACACTTTTGCCATAAACTCGGCGATAATCCGCTAATTTCGGCTCAACTCAGCTCGACTCAGTAACGTGGGTAACTTCTCGTCATTACATGGGTTTATTAGTACTTTCACACGGCTGTCCGGAGAAATTTCAAGCTAACCTTTGCATGGAATTGGCTCTGGTCATGGCTTTCGTGTCTGGTTAGCCATAGAAGCTTACATTGGCGCGGGTCACGTTCTGAAAATTTCAGGATAGATGTCGCGTGAGAGTCGATTGACTACGCAACTGCGACAGTCGTAGCCGACTCACTTTCTTCTTTCAAGCAATTTAATTTGACTACTGCAATTCGTTGCCAATTTCTGGTTTCCTTT
>SXRI01000466.1 GCA_005793615.1 Bdellovibrionales bacterium | reverse complement strand
GTTGAGCTTAATGCCGCAATCCATGCAGAAAGTAAATCGTTGCTTGCGATAGTCAGCATGGTGTTGGGAGCCGCAAGGTGCCGAATTTGAAGGCTTGAAGCGCTGACCGCAATCAGGACAGAAGCTGATCGGTACATTCATTCGACCGTGATTGAGATTGCGGCATTGATTGGCGCCGTTACGGATATTACTCATGGAGCCTCCTTTTAAGCTTAGCGATAGATATTCGCATTAATTCTAGCGACGGCAGCCAGTGACTATAGTCACTGACTGGCAAAAGGCGCGTCGGAGGCTTAAACGGAATGCTCAAGAACTCAGATAGGCGACAGAGACCCAGGATGTTCAGTAAGAGTGTAGCACGTGTCCTCGGCAAAAGATCGTTTAATTGCGAAATAATGGTCGCTAGCGCTGTCTCACTCAAGGGAGACCTGACTGTGTACTCAGCGCATTAGGTGAAAAGGTGAGAGCGGCGTCTAGGCGGAGATGCCGCTCTTCAGGAGAGCAGGACCATGGCGTTCGAGTCGCCGTTCTGTGACGTCGGTAACGCACACTGAACAAAATCAGGAAGGATTCGATTAGGTCACCTTCGCTTGCCGCCCGCGCGCATACTTAAGGTGATCATCCTCATTAAATGATTAACTATTGACATCGCTACAAGTTATGAACACAGTCGGACCTTGATGACGTGCAGAGGCAGCAATCTTGATTTATTCAATGAACGTATCCCCAGGCAATTCGGCGGAATGCTCTTACGGGGTAATGCCAAAACGGCTCGGCCGCTATCGACCAAACACGCGATTCATTTGGTTTTGAAGTCGAAGCTCGCGATGGGGTCTCGTTCGCTTTTGCACCGAAAGAATGTCGATCGGATCAATGCGATCGTACATAGGCAGGCGAAAATGAAGGGCGTACGTCTTTACCGTTTCGTGAACGTCGGCAACCACCTGCATCTGGTCATCAAGCTTGATCGGTCGACCGCCTTTGCCGGGCGCAGGGCGTTTCACTCGTTCATCCGGGCACTGACCGGTCTTATCGCTCGCCAGGTGCTTGGCGCCCAGCGCAACCACGCCAGAGGTACAAAGTTTTGGGTCGCGCGCCCTTTTACTCGGTTGGTGAGCTGGGGCCGTGACTTTAATCGCGTTAGCCGCTACATGGAAAAAAATGCCTCGCAGGCCAAGGCTCGTCGCAATCTTGTCGACTGGGGTTTTGGGGTAATCGACCCAAGCAAGATTGTCCACCTTGATACTTGCTGATACACAGTTTGATGCGCATTATGCTTCGGTCAGTAACGACTTGCGGAGGAGTGCAAAAACATTTCTGAACTCCTGAAAACCCGCGCCTGCGGCGCGACAGTTTTCGCCAGGAATCGCTCCTCGATTTCTGACTTGTTTTCCTCTTTTTTACTTCACCGAGAGATAGCTGGCGCTTTCGATCATCGGCAGGACCGGGACCTGCTTGAAAATATCATCAAAGGTGAATTTGAACTGACTCAAAGAGAAGTTCGCGAATTCGGCGATGATGACACCTCGGAAATTTCCGGTGAACCGGCTCTGCACATTGGGCGCGACCAACATGAGACGTTCAAAATGTACGGCACGTGGATCGGTTCCGCCACGGCACGAGGCATCTTGTAGACTGACCGCAGTTGCGAAGTTGCCATGCAGAATCAATCGATCGGCGGCTTCAACAGAGTCGCCTTTCAGACGTCGAGTTTCGGCACTATGACTGCCATGGCGGAGTGTCAGTGGCTTATGACCCGAGGCTCGATTTGTATGATACCAACCCGGATTGGTCGCCGACTCACAGTCTGTCATGCCGACACCCATAGTGATGGAGTCGGAACTGAGGATCTGTAAATTCATCAGGTTTTTAGACGAGGTCGCCGACGCGTGTTTTAGATACTTGATCTCGCCTTGTTGAAAGACCGCGCCAGTGGCGTAGATTCGACAGCCCTCAATGGTTTCAATCGTGACATCTTTCAAGAAGAGAATGCCCTCGACACCCAGGTCGCCATCACAAGTGACTTTGCCAGTCGCCAAAACGTAGTTGATGCCTCCAGCACTCGTAGCGCTCACGCCTGCGAGCTCGGGAGATAGGACGGATTTTTTATAAAAGACAAAGGGTTGAGCGCCAATGACGAGTTTTGCCCGAAGTGTAGCGGTGTCAGGGGTGCCTATGTAAACGGTGTTCTTGACTTGGATCGATGGAGAATACGGTTTCGAAGCGGCACGCTTTGTCTCTTCGATCGCCGCGACATAATCACGAACGGTCGTTGCGTTAAGTTCCGGGTTCAGATCCGGTCTCACTGTTGTGGAAACATATCTTCGATTGCTCTCTTTGTCCGGCAGTGCGGTGTTGATCAAGGTATAACTTTGGCGTTTGAGATCAAGCCCAATCGGGGCGTTGGGTACGAGTATTGAGGAGGTGAACTCAGCTGTGGACCAGCTACCGAGTGCGTGATCCGAGTAAGCCCCGGCGTGGCCCGAGGGTTTGCTGTAGTAACTAAAGACAGAGCTGTTGGCGGCAGCCAAAGCTCTTTTGCCAAAGAAGAACTCGTCGCCGAAACCAAAGTCGGTAATGACTGTACTATTGACCTTCGCGTGACAAGAGATACATGCCATTGCACGTACCGCCATTGCGGGTTGGACATCATGGAAGGGGTTACCGACAGTGACGGTGATTCTCTTGGTATTGATGTTTCCTTCGGAATCTTTCACTAAGAGATCGACGTAGTCGGTGCCGCGGAAGTTATGATTGGGAGTATATTGAATCGTACTGGCGCCAGTTGTGATTACGCGTCCGTTCGCGCTATTTGCCGAAGGACTGCCGTCTTTCGATACAAGTATTGTGAGGATGGAGTCTTCGATATCATGTGCTTCAATAGTCACGGTGTTGTTGGAGGAATTCATGTCACAGGCGTAGGAGTCAGTGACAATCCACGGAAGATCGTTGGCAGGGTTGACTTTGATTTCCGCGGTTCGCACCACGGGTTCCATGCCTTCAACGGTTTCTGAGAACGAAAAACTATCTTTACCGAAAAAATTCTTGCCGGGTATGTATTGGAACTTTCCGGTCTCAGTCTCACTCGTGGCTAGTTGACCGTTGGTGGGTTGACTTAGAAAAGCGAAAGTCGATGGTCTTGATTCAAGTTTGCCGATGGAGCGAAGTTGCCCGTCGAGCGGCGTATCCTCAGTGGTGACGAATGAATCAGGTTGTCCAGACTTTAAGACATTGACTTCATTGCTGTTGAAACCAGCGAAGCCCTGTCCCGAACAGTTCTGAAAACCGACAACGACCAAAATTAAAACCGAAACCGCGACCAGCCAACGAGGATTGAGTACGTTCATTAAACCCCTCCGACGTAAGTCATATCGGGACACTGGCGGCAGAACTAAAGGCTGTTGAGTCAAAAAGTTTGTCTACTTGAATCAGTTGCGTCTGAGTTTGATTCGTATCAATTCGAGGCATGTGCGTGTTTACCGGTAAATAAATGTTACTGAGGGATTTAGCTTTTTTCTTCATTATCCCGCCTTTTTAAGGTTATCGGCCTGTTGCACGAGTTCATTAATTGCTTTAAGCTTTTGTTCCACTTTTTTTCTTAATTGAATCG
>SXRI01000465.1 GCA_005793615.1 Bdellovibrionales bacterium | reverse complement strand
GTGATACCCATGGCCGCAGCAAGCACCGCTACGAACGCGACGGTTAAAATCTGGTTACCCACACTCAAGAAGCACGCCCAAAAGAAAAGTTTGGGATGCTGACGAAAGCCATGCACGACATCATAGATTTTGCGTAGTTTGTCGCCGCCAGGAAGTTTGACGAAAATCAACTCACCCAACCAGGCATCGAAAAGACGTTTCCCGAGACGCCGCGATAGAGCCAGGGTGAAAAGGCGATAAAGGCCGTAAAGAGCAGCAGAACGCCGACCGCGACTGATTGCAGCTCAGGGCTATGCGAAACTGATCCCCAGTTGAAAAACACCGCCAAAAAAGCCGTGCCGATCATGACGAAAAATCCAACCATACGATCCATGAAAATACTGATCGCCGCCGCGACCTTCTTTTGCGGCATATCTTGCAGCAAATAGTAGCCTTTGATCACATCACCGCCGACTCCACCGGGCATGAAGAAATTGAAAAACATGCCGATGAACGAGAGCGGCAAGGTATGCCCTATCGTGCTGTCAAGACCTTGCGCCCTCATCAATAAGAGCCAGCGATAATTGTTGATAAAGATCTGCGTCATCACACAGAACAAGCAAAAGGCCACCATTGTCGGCGTGGCCAAGCTCATCACGGCTCCAACGTTGAGAACGCCCTTGTTAATCATCCAGTAGATGAGCGCCACAGCTACACCGACTTTGATCACCGTTTGTACAGCGGTCTTTAGCGGATGTGCCTTGGCTGATGCCACCGCCAAATCTGGATCTTCGGCAACCGTGCTGACGTCATGCCCTGCCTTCATCTTCGCTCTCTCATCACTTGTCATATTGGTGTTCACTCCTCCAGAGACGAAGCAAATATAGGCGAGTTCGAGGAGCTTTGCCAACTAACTGCTTACATCGCTGCAAATTAGAGGCACTTTTATTGGCCAATCCCAACAAACGATGCCTAGTTTTTAAGCTATCCCCACGGCCTTTTCTAGGGCATCTTGAGTGGTGTTTTTTGAGGTATTTTCTGCCCTGTGAAGAATGCCCTGTGATATGACGGCAGAAGTGGATTTTCTTAAGCGGAGGCTTTGACGTGAAGGTCACGGTTATCGGTACGGGTTATGTGGGTTTGGTTGCTGGAGTTTGCTTTGCGGACGCAGGGCATAACGTCACATGCGTTGATCTTCCGGCAAAGATTGAACTGCTCAATAAAGGGCAGATTCCGATTTATGAGCCAGGCCTTGAGGATCTGCTTGAGCAAGCAAAGGCCCGCTTGGTCTTTACGACCGATTTGCCGGCGGCCGTACGCTCGGCACAGGTGGTTTTTATCGCCGTCGGCACTCCCGAAAAAGCCGATGGTAGCGCCGATCTCGGGCCGACCCTGAGCGTGATCGACGGCATTTGCCAGGCTGCGAATGAAAAGAAATTTGTCGTTCTCAAGAGCACCGTTCCCGTAGGGACCGCGAAAAAGTTGCGTGCGCATTGCGCTGAACGCTGCAAGTTTCCTCTCGAAATCGTCAGTAACCCGGAGTTTTTAAAAGAAGGTGCGGCGATCGAGGACTTCCTGCGCCCGGACCGCGTGGTCATCGGCTGCTCCTCGACGGAAGCCGAAACGGTGATGCGCGAACTTTATGATCCGTTCGTGAAAAATGGTAATCCGATTTTATTTATGGATAACACCTCGGCTGAAATGACCAAGTATGCCGCCAATGCGTTTTTATCGGTAAAGATCAGCTTCATCAATGAGCTCGCGCTCCTGGCGGATGAACTCGGCGCCGATATCAATCAGGTGCGCAAAGGATTTACCAGCGATCGCCGAATCAACCCGGCCTTCTTTCATCCAGGAGTCGGTTTTGGCGGAAGCTGCTTTCCTAAAGACGTCAAGGCGTTGGTGCACACGGGGCGCGCCGCGGGCGTTGCCATGGATGTGGTGCAAGCCGCCGATGAAGTCAACGACCGCCAGAAACTGGTTCTCTATGAGCGCATGAAGAAACACTTCGGTGATCTCTCGGGTAAAACCATCGCCATGTGGGGCTTGGCCTTTAAACCTCGTACCGATGATGTTCGCGAAGCTCCGGCTCTTTATTTAATTGAGAAACTCGTTGCCGCCGGCGCCCGTGTGCGCGCCTATGATCCAGTAGCCGCCGAGACAGCCCGTGCCGCGACCAAGACACCTTTTGAGATTACATCGACGGCGCTTGAAGCCCTTAAAGGCGCTGATGCGTTGGCCATCGTCACCGAGTGGAACGAGTTCCGCACTCCTGACCTTGAACAGATTAAGGCGCTTCTTAAGAGCCCGGTGGTTTTCGACGGCCGCAATGTGCTTGATCCCGAAAAAGCGAAACGCGCCGGACTCGCATATTATTGCATCGGTCGGCAATCGCTGACTATCGGCAAGAGTTAATTGAGAAAGGTTTGAGATGTCTGGAGTGAAGACGCAGCAAAAATCAGTCTTGGTAGCCGGTGGCGCCGGTTTCATCGGCAGTCACCTCTGTGACCTTTTGCTGGCTCAGGGCTTTCGCGTCACCGTTGTCGACAATCTCATTACCGGAAGAAAGCAGAATCTTCAGACAGCGCTTTCGCAAGGTGCGGAGTTTCTTGAGCGCGATATCAACGATCCGCAAGCGCTTCAAGGTCTAGAGTTTGATCAGATTTATAACCTCGCCTCACCGGCGTCTCCGGTCGACTTTTCGCGACTACCAGTGTTCATTATGAACACCGCCTCACAGGGCCATGCTCACCTTCTCGAGCTTGCACGCGCCACCAAAGCACGTATTCTTTTCGCGTCAACTAGCGAGGTTTATGGCGACCCCGCAGTTCATCCGCAACGCGAGGATTATTTCGGAAACGTTAATCCCATCGGACCACGCAGTTGCTACGACGAAGCGAAACGCTATGGCGAGGCTTTGAGTTTCTCTTATCACCGCGCCTATGGAGTGGATATTCGTGTGGCGCGGATCTTTAATACCTACGGCCCCCGCATGCGCCCTGACGACGGACGAATCATTCCGAATTTCTTCATGCAGGCACTCCAAGGCCAGGCATTATCGGTTTATGGAAATGGTTCGCAGACGCGCAGCTTTTGTTACGTGTCTGATTTGGCTCTTGGCCTCATGAAGCTGATGCAGGGTTCGATTACTGGACCAGTGAATATCGGTAATCCACGCGAAAATACCGTTTTGGAAATAGCCTTGATCGTGAACCAACTGATCGGCAACAAAACGCCGGTTCGCCATCTGCCGCTTCCTGAAAATGATCCCAAACAGCGGCGGCCTGATATCTCTCGCGCTGAGGAGTCACTTGCTTGGCGACCGAGTGTGTCGCTTGAAGAAGGCCTGCAGCAGACTTTGGCTTTTTTCCGTCAAGAGCTTGCCTCTCGCCCAGAGGGTGTGATCACGCCGACGTTGGGTTAAGAGCCGGAAAACAGGGCCCGGCAAGAAAGGCGACGCACCACTGGCATTTCATTCTGAAAGTACTCGCTGACATATTGTTTGAGACTAGCGAGCCCAGTGCCATCGACGCGGAAACTGTGATTTTTTCCTTGAATCACGGTGAACCTGCCGCCAAATGGAGGAAACGAAATCCCTACTACCGTGCGGCTGATGCCCAACGAACTCGGTGAAGATGTCAAGGCCGTGCCGCTGAAAGAAATGAAGCGCGAGTGCGCGCCATCACTCACGCCGCCTCTGGGAATCAGAATCTCTGTTGAAACCGAGATCGAAGTATTCACCGACAGCAGCGCACCGTAGATTTTCTCGCTTCGGCGGAAATCTGCGAATGGTTCAAGGCGAAGTCGCGGTCGGCCATCCTCCATCGAGTGGACGATCGCGAGCCCGACTGAAAAACCGATAAAGAAACCCGCCTTTTCAGGCACACGGGCGAGCAGAGGTACTTTGCGAAGTTGCTTTAGAAACCAATCCGGCAAACCCGCACCTATTCCGATATTGAAGCTGATCGCCGTGGCATTGGTATTGGCCCGACTAACGACTTCGGCGTGTTTGTAGAACTGATCATTTAACAGCGTAACAACGCGATTCACGGCCTCGGCCGGTAGACGAAGGCTGCTAAGAACCGTGGCCACCTTCTCGAGATACGACGTCTTACGCCCGAGGAAGAGTTGCAGATCTTGCCGTGAAAAAGACTTCAGAGGCCTGAGGTCTTCGTTGTTTGCCGTCGAAAGCGGAACGACAACTTCTTCTTTCAACTTGTCCCGATAGGCCGCCGAGCGCATCAGACGCGAGTTCATACGCAAATCATGGAGCGTAGCTAAGGCTTCACGCTGGTCAATCAGCAATGAAGGATCGTAAATGAACTCCACGTCGCCGAGGCGGCCACCGATTTGCACAGCACTGCCATCGCTGAAGTACGAGCTTTCCGTCGGCGCTACCAACAATTGGCGAAGTTCGCCACCCGAGGATGGAGCCGTGAAAATACCGCTCAACGTATCATAGACACGCACTTCCATTGGTTTCTGCAAAGAACCTGTCATCTGTTCGGCGCGCACCGTGGGAAGCGCACAAAGCAAATAGGCACAAAGTGCCGTCATGACAAATTTATTTAAACCGCGCATCTTGGCTCTGCCATTCTAGTTCGAGGACAATCGGAGATCATTGGTTTCACTTGCTCTGCAAGCGTTTAGCAACGTCTGTGCCTCGTCGGAATAGGATATAGGCGTAGTTGGAGCGGCGAAGGCCGTCGATAAGATGTACACCCTGGAAGGTGTTGCAAAACTGGATTTTTCTATTGCCTTGGCCTTAGCGACGGGCCACTTTTCGCGCCAGCAATTTGTCGATGCGACCACTAAGTGCCTGGGCATCGCGCAGATAGCTGCGCTCGACGCTGCAGATCTGGACTAAATCATCTGTCGCCGGCACGACGACTAAGGCTGCGGTTTTTTGGCAGGAACCCCGAATTTGTTTCGCGAGTTTGGCCTGGTATTCGATTTTCCAAGCCAAATTGACAACATCACTTCGAATGGCACGGGCAAGGCTGTCACCAATGGGCTCTCGACGCCCTTTCGTCGCAAACAGATATCCTTGAGTTTGCATGTCTCGGTAGAGCGCATAGTTACGACCTTGAACATTGAGGCGCGCAAGAAGCATTGGTCCCGCATTCACAAGCGCGGGAGTGGATACGGGCTTCCAGCGGCTGGCGGCAACTGCCGGTCCTGATGCAGCAACCAAAATCACGGCCACCATCAGATTCAGCCGAAGCTTGGAAATTTGAACGTCCATTCTACACCTCGATCGCAGAGATGCAGCAAGCACCATGCCCATGGCATCTACAGCTCGATAGGGGCACTAATGTGGGTATCGCCGAGCTCACGATGACGAGTTTAGCGGGAGTGAAAATAGACTGGAAATTTTTTCCAATTGTGGGCGCTAAATGGCGCTCGCCTGCGACGTCCGCACCAGCGCGTCGCTCTGATTGGAGTTTGTGAGAACAGGCACTGACCGAGCTCGTCTTGCCGCTACACGGGAGCTCGCGTCTTCGCGCAAAGATTGTCGAAATTAGCACGACTCCGAAAATTTCAGACGCTCAGTTTAGGTGATCATGGAAGTAGATGGCGCGCGGACTCCTAGCCGGAACGATACTCACAAGGATCAGGTTGATTTGATAGAAAAAGGACGACGATCTGGTTGAACTACGCGCGGGTATCACCGAAAAAACCATGAGCGAGCTTGAGCGTATTCGCGATCTGTTTTCGCAGCGGTTCGGACGCCTGGTTACATTAGCCGAGTGTCTATCGCAGATGACTGAGATCACTCTCGAAAAAATTGATCCCGTCAAAAAAGCTGAGCGCGCATTGAAAAGAAATATCGCGAAGCGAGAGAAAAGCGGCACGTGCCAAATCCGCAAGGTCACAGCGGCAGGTACGAAGTGCACGGCCACACGCCCGAAACGCACGACCTTACGCCCGAAGCGACCGGCTCGGGTTGATCATGCCGTTACGCTCCGCGACCAGGGGCGGTGCACACACCAAGATGCAAATGGCAGACGTTGCGCGAATCGACGGTGGCTACATTCACATCACCTAGTGCATGTTTCCGATGGCGGTAGCGATCGTGTCGAGAATCTCATGACGTTGTGCTCGGGGCACCATAGGCTCTTACACTTTCAGAAAGATCGCGTCTGGCACTGAGGCCTGGCGAGCGAGAAGGAGAACTCGCGTGCCGCCGGTTCTCATCCCTAACCTTGAAGCGAGCGTAGGTTTTGCGCTGCCAAATTTAGAGTCGCGCTCAATCCGGGAGAGATGAGCGACGGGTCAACAACGAATAATCCGCGCACGACCTCTTCGGATTCACCACGCTTGAGCAGCCAATCGGTAATGCGAGGCTCATTCCAACGACAAGGACTCGTGGTCTCAAGCTTGTCATCGCCACCCGGAAATTCATGGAGTTTGAGAGCCATAACTCTCGCTAACTCATCAATCACCGCGAAGCCGTCTAGATGATCCGCGACAATGACCGCGCGATCAAACAATCTTTGTTGGTCTGAGCTTGCGAAATAGGGACGAAACCCTTGCGGCAAAGCCGATTCAAAATCGACGATTGTCTTTCTTTGCGCCTGATAGCGATCATCTGGCAAAACCGCCAGACGATCAGAAACGGCGACTGGCGCATGCCAGGGAAGTCGCGGTGCCAGCGTCGGCAAAACCTTGAAGCGTTCGCCGGCCACCAATAACGCACGTTCAGGCGACAGCGACAAAATACGGACTTCAAACGGTGCCGGTTGGCACACGCCCAGACCGAAGCCATGTGCCGCGTGGGACAAGTGAATACGAAAGATGCGCTGATCCTTGATCTCGCTTAACAGACGCGAATGATCGTAAAGGCGCCCTGTCACCGGATCGTCGACCGTCAACACCACAAAAGCCAAATCACTGGCATCAAGCAATAGTGGTTCGGTGGCAGCTGCCTCGACGCGAGCGGTATCTACAGGTAAGTGACGAATGTGGTAGGCATCGGCTGCAAATGCAGTTTCCACCATCGCCACGGCGGGTTCCGTGGGTTCGACCGTTGCAATCGAGCGCTTATGTGAAAAAAGGCGTGCAATACCTGAAGTCGCCTCTTGCAGGGCATGTTGGTAGCCCGCATAGACCTGAACCTGGGTGGTGGCGCTCAAACTCGGCAAGACGGCGCGATACTGCTCGGAAACGGCGCTCCAGGTTTCTTTCAGCGGGAGATCAATACGCACCGTCACCTCATCAGGGTAAGATTAAATCCCGGCCTCATGCCGTTCTTTTTCATCCACCACAGAAGCTATTCCACCCTTCAACTGCGGGCGATAAGCCAACTGCATGATGTCGTAGTTAAAGGAGGCACCATTGAGTCCGGGCGTCTGCCATTCGGGGCCCATACGAATCGCATCAACGGGACAGGCTTCCTCACAAAAACCGCAGAAGACACAGCGAAGAACATCGATCTGATAAGAGATCGGGTATTTTTCCACTGTGGGATCATTATGTTCAGCGGCCACTATCGTTATGCAGTCTGCAGGACAATTGGTCGCGCATAACATACATGCCGTGCACCGAAGCGAGCCGTCTTTCTTGACAGTAAGAACATGATTACCCTTGAAGCGAGGCGAGTACTCATATTTTTCCTCAGGATAATTCAGCGTGGGGATACGGCGATTGCCACCGACATAGGTGACAAGATTCCAAAAAAGTTTGGAAAAGGTCAGGCCCATGCCAGAGAGAATTCCCGGCAAAAACCAGTTCGCAATCGGTTTTGGACGCTGAACCAAACTCATAACGAACCTCTCACAGTTGTAGCTTCATTTTGAACTCGACCCACACCGATAGAGGAACAGCTCTCGGCGGCCTCAATTTCGCGACCCGCAAAAAGTTCAGCCACTTCAGTCAGTGAAAGCGCATTGGGAACGATCGTCAGACCCTTAGCGATTTTTTGACGAAGCCCCGCATGATTCACAAAAGTACCGGACTTCTCAAGGTAACTTTTCAGCGGAATCAAGGTCACATCGCCCGTCAAATTATCAAGATCGAGGTTCTTTCCGGCCGTGAGCCAAATCAATCTTGGCGCCTTAGAAAGTTCAACCACTTTGGCCTTGAAGTCAGGAAAGAACGTCTGATTCTCAGGACCGGCGACCACCACCGTAGTGATCGCTCCGCTCGCCAAGCCTTCGAGCAGTTCTTTCCATTGTGTCTTTATACCAAATTTCTGCAGGCTCTCTTTAAGGCCAGCGGTATTGGGGTTGCGATCGCCGCGTAAAAGCAGACCATCGAACGCCTCGAGACTCTCGGGGCCACCACCAACCGTGTTAACCCAATGGAAAACACGATCGCTGCCGAGATCATTCTTAAAGAAACCGAGAAGCGCATCGTACTCTTCAACGGTGTGTTGCCCTGTTAATACGAGCGCAACACCTTTACCTTTATTGGCACGCAGAGTTTCGCCCACCTTCAGAGCCGCGCGTTTCGGCAGAATCCACTCAGCGCCAAGACCATTACCAGCGCCAGTCCCCTTACCAGAGACCTTGGCATCAAAAAGGCGAGCCTCTTTGTTTACGAACTTATAGACGTCGCGACCGATGTCGCACATCCAATGTCCGTTGACCTGCTCGTTATAAACCGGCTTCACCCGGAACAAGCCCTCTTTATTGAAAAACACTTTTGTGGAGCAGCCGGTGGAACAACCGGTGCAAACTGTCTGATGCTCCTTCAGCAACCAAGCGCGCTGCCGAAAACGAAAATCCTTAGACGTGAGGGCACCCACCGGGCAAATATCCACGGTGTTCATGGAATAGTTATTGTCGAGCGGTTTACCGGGGAAGGTGCTGATGTCAGCGCGATCGCCGCGATTAAAAATACCGAGCTCATTGGTTTTTGAAACTTCATCAGTAAAGCGCACGCAGCGCGAACAGAGGATGCAACGTTCACTATCGAGAACGACCCGCGGTCCAAGATCAACTACCTTATGTTTCTTAACCTTCGCCTCGGCCATTTCAGGCTCATACTTGCCGTAGTGCATGTACTGATCCTGCAAACCGCACTCACCGGCTTGATCGCAAATCGGGCAATCGAGCGGGTGATTGATCAAATGGAAATCGAGGGTCCACTTGACGGCGTCTTTCACCTTATCGCTGGTATTGTTGATCTTCATGCCCTTAACAACTTGGGTGTTGCAGGCGATTTGCAGACGCGGGTTACCTTCGATTTCAACCATGCACATGCGGCAAACACCGGCGACGGACAGTCCCGGATGCCAGCAGTAATGAGCGATCTCGACACCGTTGGCCTTCATCGCCTCGATGATGGTTGAACCTTCTTTAACCTCGACGTCTTTGCCATTGATAGTGCAAGGGATGGTATTAGTGGACATGCGCGTCTCCAAGATTAGCGCCATTGGGCTTAACCATTGATTTCCTGTTGGCGACAAAATACTCAAACTCGCCGCGGAACTTTGTTACGAAGCTGGTCACTGGCAACGCCGCCGCATCGGCAAGAGCGCAAATCGTTCGACCCTTCATATTGTCGGCGACCTTGATCAACAAATCGACATCCCCCGCTTTGCCGTGCCCGTGGACGATTGAATGAATGATTTTCTCCACCCAACCCGTACCTTCACGACAAGGAGTGCACTGGCCGCAAGACTCGTGATGATAGAAGTGCGAGATAGTACTCAGGACATCGACCATGCAGTTTGAATCATCAATAACGATGACGGCACCGGAACCGAGCATCGAGCCGAGGCTGGCGATGCACTCGTAATCCATGGAGGCATTTTCACATTCTTTGGCGGTCAGAACGGGCGCACTCGAACCACCCGGGATCACCGCCTTAAGGCTACGTCCCGGTTTCATGCCACCGCACTCATTATTGATCAAATCCATCAATTTGTAGCCAAGCGGAACTTCATAAGTACCCGGCTTATTGACGTTGCCGCTGATCGAGAACAGTTTTGTACCCGGCGACTTCTCAGTGCCATACTTGCGATACGCCTGGGCGCCGTCGCGAATGATATTCACCACCGACGCCAGGGTTTCGACGTTGTTCACGATCGTGGGTTTACGGAGATAACCTTGAACCGCCGGAAAGGGCGGCTTAAGTTTCGGCTGTCCCTTGTAGCCCTCGAGTGAGGAAATCAAACCGGTCTCTTCACCGCAGATATAGGCACCAGCGCCGATGAAGAGGTCAATGTCGCAATCAAACCCCGAGCCGAGAATATTTTTGCCGATATAGCCAGCCGCTTTCGCTTCAGCCAAAGCCTGCTTCAAGATCATCGCCGGTCCGGTGTACTCGCCACGGATATAGATGTAGGCCTTGTGCGATTTAACAGCGAAGGCCGCGATCAGCATCCCTTCGATCAACTGATGAGGAGCACGCTCCATCATCACTCGGTCTTTAAAGGTACCGGGCTCTGATTCGTCAGCGTTGCAAAGAAGATAGCGAGGCTCGCCGTTATTCGGGAGAAAACCCCATTTCATGCCGCACGGAAAGCCCGCGCCGCCGCGACCACGGAGCCCTGCTGCTTTGACTTCGTCGATAATTTTCGCCGCTTCCATCTTTAAAGCTTTGGGAAGTTGCTCGTAACCGCCGTGCTTCTTGTAACCCTCGAGGCTGCGGTACTCTTTTTTGTCGTAATGTTCTGAGAGGTATTTTACTTCGGCCATGAGATCACAGCTCCTTCGAGATCTGACTTTCGAGTTTGCCACCCTTCGTACGCAGGTCTTGCACGAGCTTGAGGCCTTTTTCGAAGGTGAGATTCTCGGTGTAGGGTTCACGGTTGATCTGTAACATCGGCGCGGTATCGCAAGATCCGAGACATTCCACCTTGCTAAAGGTGAACAAGCCGTCTTTGGAGACCTCGCCCATTTCTTTGACTCCCGCTTCTTTCATCATCAGCGCGAGGAGCTCGCGGCCGCCCATCATTCCACAGGTGAGCGTGCAACAGACCTGGATGTGATATTTACCGACAGGCTTACGATTGAACATCGTATAGAAGGTCGCGACTTCTTCGATTTGCGGCGCCGGAATAGCCATGGCTTCACTCAACGCATTGATCACATCGTTGCTCACCCAGCCGCCGTTTTCGTCCTGCGCGCGATACAAACAACGAATGATCGCCGACTGTTTTGTCTCATAGCGAGTCAACTCGGACTGCACGTAATTCAAACCTTCTGCGGACAACTTAAACATCTCTCTCTAACCTTTCTCTAGCGGTCCAATTCGCCGGCAATCAGATTCATTGAACCGAGAACAGATACAACGTCGGCCACAAGGCCGCCGGTGATCGATGGCGCAAATGATTGATAAATCGCGAAACAAGGCGGACGCACTCGCAGGCGATACGGGCGCCCCGAACCGTCGCTCACCAAATAAAAGCCAAGTTCACCGTTAGCAGCCTCGGTAAAATCATAAATCTCGCCTACGGGCGGACGTAAGCCTTTGATCACCAGCATGAAGTGGTTCATCAGGCCTTCGATATTACCGTAAACATCTTTCTTCTCAGGCAGTACGATCGCCTTGTCGCGAATCGTGTAATCACCCGACGGAATATTCTTACACACCTGATTGATGATCTTCAGAGACTTACGCATCTCCGCGACGCGCACGAGATAACGATCATAAACATCACCTGACGAACCGACCGGCACATCAAAGTCGAGCTGATCATACATATAGTAGGGATTCGCCTTGCGATGATCGAGATTCACGCCGGCCGCGCGTAAGCACGGACCTGTGTAACCCCATTTGATCGCATCTTCGGCCGAAATCGCGCCCACACCCTGAGTACGCTGGATCCAAATCTTGTTTCCGGAAAGCAAGCGTTCAAGCTCATCGACACCAACACTGATCTTGGCACAGGTGTCGAGTACGTCACGATACCAACCCTCGGGAGCATCCTGCGCCATACCGCCTACGCGGGTCATCGATACCGTCAGACGGGCACCGCAGAGTTTTTCAAAGAGCGAGTAAACCATTTCGCGGTAAGTGAACAAATGAAAGAATGTCGTCAGCGCGCCGAGGTCAACCGCGTTGGCGCCGATACAGACAATGTGATCGATGATGCGCGAAAGCTCGCACAGAATCACACGCATTGCCTGTGCCTTAGGCGGAATCTCCACTCCCAACAAGCGCTCGACCGCTTTACAATAGCCGACGTTGTTCATCGGCGCCGAACAGTAATTCAAGCGATCGGTATATGGAATCACCTGATTGTAGGGATGAGTTTCACACATTTTTTCGAAGCAACGGTGCAAGAACCCGAGCTCGACATTGGCTCGAACCACGGTCTCACCTTCGAGTTCAACCATGACTCGCAAAGTCCCGTGCGTGGCCGGATGCGAAGGCCCGATATTGAGCGGCACCAGGAACTTGCCGTTAGAAGAATAATTCGGATCGGGATCGAAAAAAAGCGGCAGCGCACTCGAGCAGTGTTGTTGTTTGTCAGCATCGTAATCCTTGCGCAGCGGATGCCCCACAAACTCATGGTGAGTCAAAATCCGCGTCAGATTAGGATGCCCTTGAAAACGAATGCCGTACATATCGTAAACTTCACGCTCGAACCAATTAGCGCTCGGCCAAACACCGACGACACTCTCAATCGCCTCGCCCTCGCCGACAGCAGCGCTGAGGCGCAGACGATTCTGCGTACGTGAACTGTACAGGTGATAAATAACCGAGAAGCGCTTCTGCCGCCCCGCCATCAAAGTGAGGTAATCGACGGCGGTCAAATCCATCAGAAAATCAAACTTGCCGGTTTCGCGCAAAAACCTCAGGACCGGTACGATGTCATCTTTGGGAAGATCAAGAACATCGTCACCCACGGGAGTCGTGAAAAATTTGAAAGCGGCAAAACGGTCACCGAAAAGGGAACGATCCGCCAACGGTGCCAATTCAGATTTGAGGGTTTCAAGCTGAGCCATTACTAGTTCCTCGTCAATTCAATCGAATGCCAATATCGAACATCAATTAGAAGATTGGTTTGATCCATGTGGGGCGCTGCCACTGTTTGGTCCAAGGTCGCGGATGGCCATCGGCAATCATCTTCTGCAGACTCATGACCCCATCCAGCACCGCTTCGGGCGTCGGTGGGCAACCGGGAACGAAGACATCAACCGGAATCACCTGCTCGATGCCTTGAAGAACATGATAGGCACGGTAGAAACCGCCTGAGCTCGCACAGGCCCCCATCGACAGAACATATTTGGGTTCGAGCATCTGCTCATAAATGTGAACCAGGACTGGCGCCATTTTTTCGGTAATTGTACCGGCAACAACCAGCAGATCCGCTTGGCGTGGTGAAAACCGTACGACCTCCGCACCAAAGCGCGCCAAATCATACTTCGGCCCCACGACCGACATCAGTTCGATACCACAGCAAGCCGTTCCATAGGGCATCGGCCAAAGAGAGTTTTTTCGGCCCCACGCGACCAACGCGTCAAGGCGACTGGTGAATGCAAATGAGCGCGATGCGTCCTCAAGTTGCTTAGATCTCACATCCTCCGCGGTCTGCGGAAGAGATGATGGGTTTGCTTGCTGCGCCAAAGGAGCACTCGCCATGTCGAATCCTTTAACAGAGATTTAAATTTTGTCTTCAAAGTCTCGTAACATGGGCCTTTGGTCTTGTCACTTTAAGACCTCCATATATTTATGCCCTTTTCCGCTTGCAACCATGACTTCAAGCTGCCTAGACTTTTCCCCCAAGGGGCCGAGGGAATCCGTAACTGGACTCTTTCGGAAGAAAATCATAACGAGGGGGAATTCATGAAACGAATAGGCATCATTATCTTTGCGGTAGCTATTGTGTTCAGCATTTGGACC
>SXRI01000464.1 GCA_005793615.1 Bdellovibrionales bacterium | reverse complement strand
GCTGAAATCGTCTAATTTTTCTTTGAGGTCAGAAACTTTCGAAAGAAAATGAAAACCGCGAACGTCCAACTTTTTGCGTCCTGCCAGTTGCCCCAAGTAGGGCACCATGAGATTCCAGCGAGCGGCGAGCTGATAAATTCGATCGGCACGAAGTCCAAAAGCGACGTAGGTGGCTAGCGCTACCGGAGGAGTATCCGTAAACGGTCCGCCGTCGATCAAAACCTGTTTCATCGTAGGCGGCATCTCGGCCATCAACTCATCAAACTGTTTTTGTACAATAGTCGGATTATAAATACGGGGCGCATCCAAGGGAAAACCTTGTTGAGTTGACGCATTGGAAAAGCTAATCGGCTCCTGGCCCTTAGGCCCTTTTGCCCGCACCTGATTGATGTGGACCAGCCAATCGAGATTACGCTTACCCATTTCAAGCACCGCCTGCAGCTCGAGCGTGAACGCCGATCTGCCCGCAAGTCTTTGGGTATACTCTTGCCCACTCATTTCAAGATCGATGTGCGGGATTCCCGCCCCTTGTTCGCCGCGCGCGACAGAAACTGAGGCCGACAGCATCACTGCCAATAAAATTGGAGACAAAATTCCTCGGTTTCCTGATTTGATCCTCGAATGGGCTCTGGACATAAATACCCCCGCGCTCCGAATGAATGCGCCATAATGTCGCAATGTCGCAGATTACGGTCCAGGAAGCAATACTCTCCTTGTCAGATGAGAGCACTGCTACTGGAGTCTTTGCGGCCCTAAGCCCAGCGATACCCAAAACAAACTTCGATTCCTTGGAAGCTTCGGCCCTATCTTGTTATGATAAACATTAACAACTTAACAAAAAAGTAAAAGCTTGCGATGCAAATGACTGAAATCTTTCCCTGGAATGACAATTTCGCCACAGGCATCGAGCTGATCGACAAACAGCACCGTAAACTGGTCGATCTGCTCAATGTATTCACAAGCCACCTTGCTATTGAGTCCGATGATGCGACGATCAACCAAACCTTTACCGACCTTGCTGAGTACGCTGAGTATCATTTTCGCACCGAGGAAGCGCTTTGGCACAAACACTTGGCCGGCGACGAATGGGAAGCAGCACATCAGAAAACGCATCATGATTTTATCGAAACAATTTCCCAGTTAAGAGCAAAGGACAACTGCTATAGCCCTGAAAAACTCATCAGCGAAACTTTATCGTTTCTGACCAACTGGCTGGCGTTTCATATTCTCGAAAGCGACATGTGCATGGCCAAGCTCGTGCGCGCCAGACAAAGCGGTAAATCACTGAACGAGGCCAAGAACCAAGCACGCGAAGAAATGAATGGCTCAGCCAAAGTTATCCTCAGTGCCATTCTCGTCATGTATGACACCCTTTCGCGTCGCACGATTCAGATGGTCTCGGAGATTGCCAGGCGTCAGCGAGCGGAAAGTAAACTACTCCTTGTCAAAGACGCTTTTGATAATACCATCGACGCAATCTGTATCACTAACAGCAACGCCCTGATCGTTGATGCCAATCTTTCTTTTCTTGAATGCGCCGGTCTCGGGCTTGCGGAACTCATCGGCAAAGAACTGCACACCGTCAAACCGGGCTTTGAATATAAAGGGCAGTCCGCACAGATCTGGAAGAGCGTTCATGACCACGGTTCATGGGGAGGTGAATTCAAAACGCGAACTCTTCGCGGCGAAGTCGAATCGGAATGGCTAAGAGTCTCGTCGATCAAAAACGACAATGGCGAAGTCATCAATTACGTTTTGCTGTTCTCGAATGTTTCCCACCTTCTCGATCGACAAAAGAGCCTCGAGCGAATCGCGGCTCATGATGCTCTGACAGGTCTTCCAAACCGACTCTTATTAACTGATCGTCTCGAACAAGGTATCGCCCGAGCGCAGCGAAATCGCGAGCATTTGGCTCTTTGCTTCCTTGATCTTGACGGCTTCAAGCAGGTCAACGACCAGCTTGGCCATGCGGCAGGTGATTCGCTTTTGATCGAGCTCGCAGGTCGACTTAAAAAACTCGTTCGTACCAGCGACACTATTGCACGCATTGGCGGCGATGAATTTGTCATCATCATTTCTGACCTCAAAGAACCGAAGAATGCCACGATACTTCTGGATCGCATTTTGAGCTGTGTCGCTGAACCCATTCACCTTCAAAACAAAACCGTGCAAGTAACAGCTACAATCGGTGTCGCACTCTACCCCTCCGACGCTGAAAATGCTGACGACCTTATGAAGCTTGCCGACCAAACGATGTACCAATGCAAGCGTACCGGCAAGGCCCGCTACTGTTTTATCTCCCCAGTTTCGGACTTAAAATCAAATAGTTAATCGCGACAAATAACTCAGATCCATTGTCGAATCGAGAGTGGCATTCTGAGTATGTCAGACACGGCGCGCGGTCGCCAAACGTTGATCCCATCCCATGGTCTCCCTCAACGTAAACGATCGCGCGCCCCCCCCTTATCTTCGACAGTTTCCCATTGAATACACTTTGAATGCGCTTAATCTTCTGTCGGGTCTTCTGTTTGCCATCTCTCCCGCCCGATACTGAGTACATCACCAACTCATCGGGAGGATTACACGATGAACTATCTTGAATTTGCATCCAGAGCTATTTCCCTACTCAGCCTTGCGAGCGTATTGCTCACTGGATGTGGAAGCCAACAAGGGGTATTTACGGACCCGCCCCCGGAGATCGGTCTACCGCTCCCAAGCTTTCGAACAAAGAGTTCACCTTTCCGGAATTGCAATGAACTTACTGAATGGCAGAATGAGAAAGACAAAGTTTGGAAGGGTATTAACGATACCTACAGCCAATGGCAAACGCAAGACTCTCGGCACGTCGGAGCCGTCCCTGCGGCAGGTGCCGGTGCGACCTCTGCAACGACAGGTGCGCAGTCCGGCAGCTCAGCGTCGAGCACCAATATTCAAATCCCCGGCGTGGACGAGCCCGACATTGCAAAACTAGACAATGAGTACATTTTTTATGCGCGTCAATCTCGCGTCGAAATTCTTTCTAAGAACAGCTTGGCAGCACTGCAAACTCTCGATATGGGAACCTTGAGAAATCTCCAACTTCTCATACATCGAGACCGCCTGGTGGTCATCGGAGTTCCCCTAGAACCGGTCGGAGGCTTTCTCGGCAATAACTCGTTTCAAGTTCACATTTTCAGAAGAGCCAGGAGCAACTTCGAATTTACGCTCGAAAAGGAGATTAGATTTGTAGGTGGTTATATCGATGCCCGCCTTCTCAAGGGCGACCTGATCATCGTCGCACGGCAAGAACTTCCGGACTCTCCCAGTGAGCAAAGTGAAATTCCCTGTAGTCGAATCTATCAGCCGGTCATCGATAGCTTTGAGAAAGACATGACTACCGTTCACAACATTCATCTCGATGGAAAAAAGCTGACCCAAGATTCAACGGCGATCATCGGCGGCGGTCATCAGATCTTCATGACTGCCCACCACCTGTACATCGTTGCCAGCGGTTACACCTGGTTCTATTGGGACCCACGCCTGAGGGAGGATCACCTCTACAACAACAGCATTGTCACCCGATTCGACCTGACTCCCCATCACGCGCCAGAGTTTAGTGGCGCAGCAAGCTTCGATGGCCGTATCCACAATCAACTCTCCCTGGGCGAAAGCGCAGACGGCAAACACCTTTTTATCGCCTCGACGATTACCGCGCGTACCGCAAGCGAACAACGTCTGAGTAACCGCCTGTGGGTCTTTGCCGACGACAAACAAAAGCCAAATCAGGATCACACTTCGAGCTTCACGCTCGCGGCCTCATCTGAATCATTTGGAGAGCGCGAAGATATCCGCGCCGTGAGATTTCTTGGCGAACGGGCTTATGTTGTTACATTCGAAAGAACCGACCCGCTGTTCACCTTTGACCTCAGCCAACCGCTGAAGCCACGAATGATGAGTCGACTGGAGGTTCCCGGTTTCTCCGCTTACCTACACCCGGTCTCAGCAAACATGCTTCTTGGCGTAGGCTATCAAGTTACCAACGGCGGTTGGGGCTGGCGGCTCGGGGGTATTCAACTCTCCCTTTTTGAAACCGCCGAAGACGGTAGTGTGCGCACCATTGAACAAAAAGAGTTTGGTGGTGCTGGCAGTCACGTCGATGCAGGCCGAAACCACCATGCCTTTACTTACGATCAAAACAAAGATCTAGTAGCTCTGCCGGTGCGCCTGATGCCATTGCCAACGCAAGGGACAACGCAAGGGACAACGCAAGGGACAACGCAAGGGACAAGCGATCAGCCCTCACCTGCGAATACAGTCCAGTTCGAATTCTCCGGCGCCTGGATTCTAGCACCCAAGAAAGGCCTTAAACCCATTGGCCACCTGACCCACGCCGAATGGATCCCCGATAGCTGCCGCTGGCGACACGGAGCTGCCAACGGTTGGAGCTGGGCTCAGAAGTCTCTCGATATCCGTCGGGTTCTCGTCACCGAAAACGGTTTTATAAGTCTCTCACCCTTAGGAGCAAAAGCTCATTGCGACACAGCTCCTTTTTCAACAAGAAAGGAAACTCGTTTTTTCAATCCGGAAACTGAATGTCCGACCGATAGTTGGTACTAAAACACTGCACGACCTTCGTCTGGCGTATTCTGATTTTGAATACGCCTTGAATACGATTGATGAGGTCTAGACTCACCTTTTTTCCTCTAATGACGAGAAGATAGAGGTATGTCGAGCGAGACGCCCTTAAAACAACCCTTGGTCTTTGAATACGAGAACTACCGTGTGTATTTGCGTGATACTTACTCGTTTCAAAAGGCACGCTCGCGACATTTCTCCTATCGCAACTTCTCGCGCCGCGCTGGATTCTCATCGCCAAACTTTTTGAAACTGGTCATTGAAGGCGAGCGCAATCTCTCGAGCGAGAGCATTGCCAAATTCATTACCGCGTTACGTCTCAGTAAGGCCGAGGGAGAGTTTTTTCACCATTTGGTGCGCTTCACACAAGCGCGTAACGCCAGCGAACGCGCCGAAGGAGCGCGGCTCATTTTACAATCCAAGGGGTTTCAGAGAGTCTATCCGCTTAAACAAGCTGAGTTTTCTTATTACGCCTGTTGGTATTATATTCCCGTGCGCGAACTGGTATCGCTGGTCGACTTTCAAGAGGAGCCACAGTGGATCGCCAAGAAGGTGTTTCCCGCGATCACCACCAGCGAAGCCACTCAGGCGTTGCACGATCTTGAAACCCTCGGTCTTCTCTGCCGCGATCATGACGGAAAGCTAAGACAGGCGCAAAAAACTGTCGTCACTGGAAATGAAGTCGCCTCGTCGTCGGTCGCCGATTATCACCGTGAAATGCTGCAGAAGGCCGCTGACTCGATCGACACGGTACCGAGAGCACAGCGCGAAATTTCAGCGGCCTGCATTCCCGTTTCGAAGGCGACGGCCGCGAAAATCAAAACCATGATTCAAGAGTTTCGAGACGAAATTCTCAGCTTAGCGGCGCAAGATGAGGCGCCAGAGACTATCTACCAAGTCAATATGCAGCTCTTTCCAATCAGCGATTGGCAGAGTGAACAACAGAGTGATTGGCAAACCGAAGAGGGCGAAAAATGAAAACCTACACAAAATGGGTCGGCGGCGGTTCTTCTGGTGTTTTCTTGAGTGGTGTATACTTAAGCGGCTTGTTCGCCCTACTTGTCGCCAGCGGCTGTAAAGTCGAGGGAACCGGCACCGGAAATCCCATGCAGAATACGGGTTCTCCCGCGATGGGTACGACGTCGACCGCCACCGATGCCATCGCCTACTCCACTTGTTACAAAACCGCGCTCTGCCATAAAACCGCTGAGCTAGGTCAGTGTATAAAAAGTGTCGGCGACCTCACTTCCTACGCCGGCAAATTGGGGTTTTCGACCGAGCCGCCGTTAACCATGCTAGAGATTCGCGCACTCGAGCTCAAGAACCTCATTCACCCCAAAGTAGGACACCTGAAACAATGCCTCAACTCGATCGGCGCCACCTCTTGCGAGAGTCCTGAGGCCAAAGGGGCTTATGCGCCTGATTCAGCATCACCCTATATGGGG
>SXRI01000463.1 GCA_005793615.1 Bdellovibrionales bacterium | reverse complement strand
CTGGATCGACCACTTCGACCTCAAATGCCACGATGTACATTGGCGCCGGTTCAGGCTATGGCGGCAACTACTCCTATATGCAGATTTCATCGGGCTACATCGGCTTTTCGCAACAAGCCCGCCTCAGCGACGCCAATAATTCTGCCGGTATGTACATCGACGGAATCGGTGCCGGCGGCGCGAGTGTCGGCTTGAAGCTGGTCGTGCAAACCGGCAGTCTTGCGGCGAATCCCTCGCTCAATGACTTTTCGGCAGATGTCTATTATCAGAATGTGCACTTTGCGACCGTGAGCTTCAGTCGCTATTGAGCTTCGAGATTGACCATCGCCGGTGATTGGCCGTAACTTCTTTGACGGCCAATTTAATTAGGTGTTGCTAAAATGACTCAACAAAAATCCCAACAAGCACCAAAAGGCGAGACCAGCGCGCGGCAGATTCCCTGCGCCCGCTGTGGTAAACCAACATTATTCACGAGCGAAAACCCCTATCGCCCCTTTTGTTCAGAGCGTTGCAAACTCATTGATCTCGGTAATTGGGCGGATGGCCGATACAACATACCCATCAATAATCCGACTGACAGTCCGACTGACAATCCGACAGAGGCTAACGAGTCCGACGATGTGGATAATCAAGAGCAAACTTCAAATCAAAGTGAAGATTGACGGCACAAATTAGGCATCTTGAGCAAATCATTGATTTTTTCCGTTGACCGCTCGCCCCACACAGGCTTCAATTTTGCCAGAACGTCTTAAAACGTACGTTAAACAAGACAACAATTGTCTTAAGCAATTGTCTCAGCAAGGAGAAGGCAACATGAATAAAGCAGAACTGATCGAGCTCATCGCGACTGAAACTAAAACTACTAAGGCTCAAGCGGAGCGCTTTCTTGACGTTACTCTTGATAACATCAAGAAGACCGTAAAAAAAGGCGACGAAGTGAAACTCGTTGGCTTTGGCACTTTCACAAAAGCAAAGCGCAAGGCACGCATGGGCCGTAACCCGCAAACCGGCAAAGCAATCAAAATCCCGGCTGCGTGGTTCCCGAAATTCCGTCCTGGCGCAGAATTCAAAGATATCGTGCGCTAGTATCTGAAACACGGATGTTGACGGAGAGGGGATCGGGTTCGCCCGGTCCCCTTTTTACGAGCTCCGTAGATTTCTCGCTCCTCTCAATCTTGAGTTCGAAAACAATGACACTTAAGAAATTCGACTCGCAAACTCTAAAAAATGTCGGTGTCTTCACCAGCGGTGGCGATGCTCCGGGAATGAATGCCGCTATCCGTGCGGTGGTACGTATGGGTATTCACCACGGACTGCAAATCACCGGCATCATGCAAGGCTATCCCGGAATGGTGAACAGCGAGTTCAATCCATTGTCGCTGAGTTCGATGGCCAATATCATTCAACGCGGCGGAACGATCCTCAAAACAGGACGCATGCCTGAATTTCATCAACCCGAGGTTCGCGCCCGCGCCGTTGCTAATTTGCGAGCAGCGGGCATCGGCGCACTTGTTTGCATCGGTGGTGACGGCTCGTTCACTGGTGCCCATCTACTCTGGCAGGAACACCAGTACCCGGTCGTCGGTGTGCCGGCGACTATCGATAACGACATCGCTGGCACTGATTTGACGATTGGTTTTGACACAGCGGTTAATGTCGCGCTTGACGCTATTGATCGCATTCGCGACACCGCAGCCTCACATGATCGTCTTTTTATCGTTGAGGTGATGGGCCGGGATTCTGGCTTCATCGCGGTTTCAGTTGGTGTTGCCGGTGGTGCGGAAGAGATTTTTATTCCTGAAAACCCGGCGACTGCCGACCAAGCAGTGGAGCGAATTCGCCGCGGCATTTCTCGCGGCAAACGTAGCTCGATTTTAGTTGCCGCCGAGGGCCACAAACCTGGGCGCGCTTATGACTTAGCCGAAGCGATTCGCAAAAAGTCTGGATTTGAAGCAAAAGTATGCATTCTAGGTCACATTCAACGCGGCGGCAGCCCTACTGCTATTGATCGCATTCTAGCGAGTCGTCTCGGTGCCGGTGCCGTTGAGGCTCTCCGGCGCGGCGAATGCGACGCTATGGTTGGCGTTCAAGGTGATGCTCTCGTGACGGTGCCTTTTGACAACGTCATCGGGGTCAAGAAAAAAGTTTCGAGCGAGCTTGTGAGCCTCGCGCGCACCCTTTCAATTTGACGCCTGCCTAAGACTCTTGCTACCCCTTGTCTTTGCCACGATTTGCAAAGATTGCACATCGTTGCCTGTTGCTGATCATTTAGCGAGGAGACCAAGAAGTATGCTTAAGACCCTTAAGACCCTTAAGACGCCTATTATGTTGGCAGCTGTGTTTTCTGCTAGCGCGCTTTTTAGCGGCTGCACGAAAAAAACTGACGATCAATCCGGCACAGCGCAGGTCGCCGCCGTAAAATCTGAGCCCAGTGGCGCGCAAGCGAGTGAAATCGTCATTGGCGAGTACGGCTCGTTCACCGGCAACGAAGCGACCTTTGGACAGAGCACTGACAAAGGCCTGAAGATGGCCATAGATGAGACCAACAAGGCCGGTGGCATCAAAGGAAAACAAATTAAGTTGATTGCTCTTGATGATCAAGGAAAGGCCGAAGAGGCCGCTGCCGTAGTTACCCGCTTGATCACCCAGAACAAAGTGGTAGCGTTGATCGGCGAAGTCGCCAGCTCGCGCACCTTGGCGGCGGCACCGATCGCCCAAGAACACAAGATTCCGATGATTTCACCTTCGTCCACCAATCCGAAAGTCACTGAAATCGGCGATAATATTTTCCGCGTTTGCTTTATCGATCCCTTTCAGGGAACCGTGATGGCGAAGTTTGCTTTCGAGCACCTGAAGGTAAAAAAGGTCGCCATTTTGCGCGATGTAAAATCAGATTATAGCGTAGGCCTTGCGGACTACTTCATTAAGAAGTTCAAGGAACTCGGTGGTGAAGTCGTCGCCGACGAAAGCTACCAGGGCGGCGAAATGGACTTCAAACCCCAACTCACCAAACTGAAGTCGAAAACTCCGGAAGCCATCTTTATTCCTGGTTACTACACCGAAGTCGGCTTGATCGCCCGTCAAGCGCGTGCGCTCAATATCAGCGCGCCGCTTCTCGGCGGTGACGGTTGGGACTCCTCTAAATTGTTTGAAATCGGCGGCAAAGATATCAATGGCTCGTACTTCTCGAACCACTTCACTACCGAAAGCACAGATCCCGCAGTTGTCGATTTTCTTAAGCGCTATAAGGAAAAATACAATGGCGAGACCGCTGACGGCTTGGCGGCTCTTGGCTACGACGCCGGCAAGATCTTGATCGCGGCTATCGAGCGCGCTGGCGAAGCAAAGCCTGAGTTAATCCGGGCGGAAATTGCGAAAACCAAAGATTTTGTTGGCGTGACTGGCAAGATCTCAATCGACAGTCAGCGTAACGCCACAAAACCAGCGATGGTTGTGAAGGTCGACGGTAACGTGAACCGTTATGTTACAACGATCACCCCGTAACTTGACTCCCTAATTTCGACAAATTCCTGTTTTTCAAAAAGGCTCATATGTGACGACGGCGGCTAACAGCCTCCAACGAAGCAGATGGGCCTTTTTCAATAGCCTGCTCGGTTGACCGCCAAGAGGTGTTGGGCTTTACTGCTATGGTCTTCACAGCGAAAACCTAGAGGCCCTTTTCTATTTATCGAACACAGGAGCTTGGTTGCAGGAATTTATCCAGCACATCATTAACGGCATTAGTTTGGGCAGTATCTATGCCCTCATCGCTCTCGGCTACACCATGGTGTATGGTATCCTTCAGCTGATTAACTTCGCGCACTCGGAAGTATACATGGTTGGTGCTTTTGCGGCCTACTACGGTGCGCGTCTCTTGAATCTCACGGATAAGCCTGGCTATGGCACGCTGGTGATCCTTTTGGTGATTTCAATGGTTATCTGCTCAGTAGTAGGTCTAACCATTGAGCGCTTTGCCTATCGACCACTGCGTAAAGCACCGAAGCTGAATATCTTGATCACCGCGATCGGCGTCAGCCTGTTTCTTCAATATGGTGGGCAGATTGTCTTTGGCGCCGACCCCAAGGTTTTTCCGAATGTACTCGAAGACTCGACGATCACTTCCTTTGGCGCGGTTGAATTGCGTAGCTTCGATGTCGCGATTTTGGGCGTCACTTTGTTCTTCATGACCGCGATCACCTATTTGATTCAGAAAACCAAAGTCGGTAAAGCCATGCGCGCGGTTTCAACAAATCATACCGTGGCTTCGCTCATGGGTATCGATACCAATAAAATTATCGCCATCACCTTTATCATTGGCTCGTCGCTCGCCGGTGTTGGCTCGGTACTCGTCGGTATGAAGTATCCGAAGATTGATCCGTTGATGGGCACCTTGATTGGCCTCAAGGCCTTTGTCGCAGCTGTACTCGGCGGCATCGGTAACCTTGGCGGCGCCGTCGTTGGCGGACTGTTGATGGGAGTTTGTGAAGAGATGGTGGTTGGCTATCTTTCCAGCACCTATCGCGACGCCTTCGCCTTCGGTATTTTGATCGTCATCTTGTTCTTCCGCCCCGCCGGACTTCTTGGACGAGTTTCACAGGAGAAGGTCTGATGTCGGAGCCAGTGATTGGATTCAAGACCTTTGTCAAAACCTGGCGCGCACCGCTAACCTCGTTCATAACGGTGGCGATTTTGGGTGCGCTCGCTGATCAGTTTGCCAACGGATACGTTCAGCTGATCATGCTCTATGTGTGCATCAACACCATTCTCGCTTTGAGCTTAAACCTCGTGAACGGTTTCACCGGGCAGTTTTCAATTGGCCATGCGGGCTTTATGGCAGTGGGCGCCTATGTGTCGGCGTTCTTGAGCATGAAACCGGTGATCTTCGGCATGACGTTGACGTTTTTGCCGGATGAGATCGCTTACTTGAACTATCCCTTCTTCGCACTCGCGGGTGGTGCCGTGGCTGCTCTTGCCGGTTATCTCGTGGGTTTGCCGTCGTTGCGCCTGCGGGGTGATTACCTGGCGATTGTCACGCTCGGGTTTGGCGAGATTATTCGCGTGATTCTCCTCAATACCGAGGCAGTGGGCGGCGCACGTGGCATGTTCGGCATTCCCTCTCCGAAAGCGATTGATATTGGCTTTGCCACTCTTTCACCCTTTTTAGTGAACTATTTGATGGCGGCTTTCTGGACAGTCTTCACGTTTATGTTTTTGTGGCGTCTAGCGCACAGCATGCATGGACGCGCTTTTTTAAGTATCCGCGAAGATGAAATCGCCGCGGAAGCGATGGGTATCAATACCACGCAGGTGAAAGTTCGTGCCTTTGTTATTTCGAGCTTCTTTGCCGGCATCGCGGGCGCGTTGTTCGCCCACTCGACTCACTACTTGAACCCATCAACCTTCAGTTTCACCAAAAGTGTTGATTCGATCATCATGGTGGTACTCGGCGGTATGGGCTCCCTTACCGGCTCCGTGTTCGCCGCGATCGTGGTGACCATCGTGCCGGAGTTTGTACTCAGACCGTTGCAGGATCTCACCGGTGTGGATCTACGCATGGTGATTTACTCTCTCGCTTTGATTTTGTTCATGATCTCGCGACCGGCGGGAATTTTCGGCAAAAACGAATGGACCGATTTACTGGCGGCGGTAAAGGCTCGCTTGCGTCCAGCCGGCGGAAACGGGAAAGAGTAACGGCATGGTACTTCTTGAAGCGAAAGATGTTGTCATGCAGTTCGGCGGCCTCAAGGCCGTGGATACCTTTAACCTGACTTTAAACAAGGGCGAACTTGTTGGTTTGATCGGCCCGAACGGCGCCGGTAAAACTACTTGTTTCAACGTCCTCACCGGAGTCTATAAGCCAACTTCGGGTGAGGTACACCTTGATGGCGTGAATTTGCGGCCGCTCAAGCCTTTTCAGATTTCCCATTTAGGCTTGAGCCGCACCTTTCAGAATATTCGCCTCTTTAAAGAGCTGACCGTGCTCGATAACGTTTTGATTGCGGCTCGCCAACACACCCAGAGTACCATCATGGATGCGGTGATTTGTACGCCTCGCCATTATCGCGAAGAGGCCCG
>SXRI01000034.1 GCA_005793615.1 Bdellovibrionales bacterium | reverse complement strand
GGAAATGTCAGGGATCGAAGCGACTCGCGAGATTCGCAAACGTCTACCGATCGAAAACAGTCCGACCATCATTGCTCTTACCGCAAATGCAACCACCGAAGACCGCAACGAATCGATGAAAGCCGGCATGAACGATCACATGAGTAAACCCATTCGCGTTAACGAACTTCGCCGGATACTGGAAAACTGCCAAAGCAAACGCAAGGTCGCTTAGAGCCTGTTGAGGTGCGTCGCGCGAAGCGAGGCCTCGGCTGAGCGGTCGATGGCGAGGCGGAGATTCCCAGGAATCTCACGTTCACTCTCGTGCGCCAGTTCGGGCTCGCGCCCACCTTCACGACCCGAATCACGACCCACTTCACGAGCTATGGCCCGCTCAATGGCTCGAACCAAACCATCCTCATCATTGAAATCCACGAGACTCACGCCATCACCCTCTTCAAGTCCGCAGGCCGATGAGCTGATCACCGGAATACCAAGCGCGAGAGCGTGCAGATGAAGCCTGGGCCATGCCTTAAACAAAGTTGGATGAATCACGGCAGCCACCTGGTGCCAAGGAATTTCATTGCCGGTCGTGAACTGCACGGTCTCCGACTCTACCGCCAGTCCCTCGGGATTTCCGCCACAAACTAAGAGTGGAAGCGCCACACGCTCACTCGCTGCGAGTGCGGCATGCGCACCCTCACGAACAGCGAGCGACGCCGGGAACAAGAGCAGGCTCGGATTACGAACGCCAGCCGGTCGCACCACTTCAGGCTTCTGCCACTCAAGCATTCGTAAGTTAGAGAACAGATGCCCTAACTCTCTGTGTGGGGTGATGACACGTTCAGCACTTTGCAGAGCTTCGGCCTCGGCATGAACCAGTGCTGGATCAGCTCGAAACACCTGGAGATCCCCTTGCCGAGGAAACTCACGCGCCACCTCATCAAGACGTTCATGCATCACAGCAAGCGGAGGGCGCATCAGAAGCACGCTGAATTGGCGTCCTTGAAGGAAACCGCCCAGCCACAAATACGGCAAAAAATCCTGTGCAATAATGAGGTGGCCATGGTCTTCAGTTAACTGCCGCGCATAACTTCGCGCGATCCAAGCCGCGGCCTCAAGGTTGGTTTTTACCGGCAGCCATCCGCGCCACCGCCCAATCCATCGGTGGACCATTCGAGCCATGGTCGCCACCAGTGCGAAGTGCTTGAGCGACGTCGATGGCACATTCCAGCGATAGCGGGCTCCTGGCGCCGGAAGCAAGAATAGGTCAATCAACTCCCCTGAAAGAAAGTTTGCAAACTCCGGCTCAACGCGATCGAGAAGCGCGGCGGTTTTTTGACGAGTAGTTAGATCAGTTTGGCTTGGGTCCATGACGGTAACGAAAATCCCCTCAGAGCAAAGTACAATCATACGGCCAAGCCAGGCCATTAGCAATTTCCTGATGGATTAGAACAAACAATTGATGTTGAATTCCGCGCAAAAAACTCGATTTACTCAATAATTCTAAACGACTTACGCACCTGCTCCTTAGGCATTGCGTCGAAATGCCACCATTCTGCCGCAAGCGGCAAAAAGCCAGCCTCGACCATAGTCGTGCGCAGGAGTTTCCGATTCTGCAAGTGTTCTGCCTTCAAACGACCGAGCTTGAGAAACTTCTCTTCCCAAGCTGGTTCAGAGAGCTGACTGAAATCGTCAAAGCCAGTTCCCATGTCCAGTTCTTTGCCGCTGGAATCGACAAGACTGAGATCGACGGCCAGGCCATAACTATGAATCGATCCATGCGCCGGATCAGCAACGTACTTTTCCCGAGCGGTACCAACAACGGCGGCCCAGAGCTGCTTCTGTACCGATTGAGGACGAAGACAATCAAAGACCAGCAACTGCATGCCGGGAGCTGTGCGCGCAATACCTTCTGCGGCCCGCGCCAACATGAGTGCCGCATATTTGTTTAGAAAGCAGCGCGTGTGTTGTCCATAGAGGTTGCGCTTAAGAAAATTATTCTCCGTCGCGTAGCGAATATCGAGCTGCACATGCTTGATCGTACTCACATCAACAAAATCCGGATGATTCTCGAGGAGCTTGAGGCTTTGCTCGACAGTCGAGGCGTGCGTGATTGCTGAAATCATGAAAGGAACGACTCCCAGAAAAAACCAACCCCGATTACAAGGCCTACGAGAGTTTCGTACAAACCTACTAAGGAATCTCAAGATGAGTTCCCACAGCGACCTTCGAGCGGCGGTGAATTCGGTTATGGCGAGCCAACTCTCGAATTGAAATACGATAGCGGCGCGCAATCTTCACCAAGGTGTCACCGCGACGAACGATATGAATAGACCTCTCGGCACTCTCAACAGACGACTGCTTTGCAGGAAGAGTCGTCTGGAACTTCACCATATATTTCTCGGCCGCGCCGACGCCAATCTTAGGTGCAGCAGAACTCCCCGAAATACCTCGTTTGGCGGGTTTCGAGGCCTCAGGAAGATCATCAGCAGGAACACGGATTCGACGTCCAGCGACGAGTTGCGAACCTGAACTCATTTTGTTTAACTTTCGAATCACGGTTTGGCTGGTACCGAACTTGCGCGCGATTACCGAAATGGTGTCACCGCGACGAATACGGTAGTAACCGTAGTCTTCGTCGGCTACGTAACTCCTCTTGCTCTGAGCCGCCGCCGCCTCCGCACTTGCCAAAGCTTTTTCATCCGTACCCTTGGGAATACGAATCTTGAGCTTACCGTCCTTTTCAAAGGCCACGCCCCGTTTATAGGCCGGATTCAAATCACGGAGGTCGTCATACTCCAGACCCATCGCCGTAGCCAACTTTCGCAGATCAATGGAAGTTGTGAACTCCACCTCAGAATATTCAAGGGCGGGCTGATAATCGATATCGGTAAAGCCGTACTTCTCCGGTTCTTTGGCAATGAGACGGGCGGCAATAAATTTGGGAACGTAGTTGGAGGTTTCATCAGGCAGCTTGTTTTCCCGCGCCAACTGCCAGAAATCGCGAGTACGATACTTAACCACAAGATTCTTTACACGCCCCTCGCCAACGTTGTACGAGGCGATGGCCAGATACCAGGATTGAAAAATACCATACAATCCCTTAAAGTAATCGGCCGCCGCTTGCGTCGAGCGCACGAAATCACGACGATCATCAACATAGGTGTCGATTCTCATGCCGTAACGCTTTCCCGTCGCGCGAATGAACTGCCAATAACCAACAGCACTCGCGTGACTTTTTGCGGTACCATTAAAACCAGACTCAATCAAAGCGATGTAAATCAAGTCTTCAGGCAAACCGTTCTCTTTCAAAATTTTCTTCATCACTGGCATATAGCGGGTCGAGCGCGAAAGATAGCGCTCCATATGCGGGCGTCCTTGGCCTTGAAAATAATCGATCCATTGTAAAACCTGACGATTGACCGCCAGAGGAACCGCTTTCAAATCAGCACCCGTATCATTTAGATCGGCAGCCGTAGGAGGCGCATCAGGCGCAATGGCAGCGCCCTCCGCAGTAGTCGAGTTTGTCGCAAGCGCATCACTACCCATCACTCCCGTTGCCGGACCTGCTGCAGAACCCGCTCGCGGAAAATGCGCGCATGAAGATAGCAATACCGCAGCGAGAGCCAGCATTATTCCGGCCGCACGTTGATGCACTTTATTCCTCACTCTCGTCTCCTCTGCCGAATGACTGAACGTATGCTCAATTTCTTGCGCTGAACGCAAGGTGGTGGAGTCATCATGGAACACCATGTCTATCGGCAAATTTCAGACTACACGATATGCCTAGGAGGCGCAACCGCTCAGAGTTTGTTGCCATCCGTGGCCCAAATAGGCTCAGAGATTTGCACTCGACCATTGTCAAGCATCTTGTACATCAAGATGTTGCGCATAATGGCCTTCACATAAATGCTGGGTTCACTATAGGGCAGTTCATCAATCCAAAGTTCATCTTCGGGTTGGCTTGATCGTAAAGTAGAAAGGTTTTGCAAGGATGGCCGGCCTTTGATCCAGCGATCAATACGT
>SXRI01000462.1 GCA_005793615.1 Bdellovibrionales bacterium | reverse complement strand
ATGATGAAACGCTTCATCTCAAAGCGGCGAGCGGACTCTATTATCAAGAGCCTCAACCACAGGAGATCTCACCACAATACGGAAATCCTGATTTGAAAGCGCCCTTTGCGATTCATTACACTTTCGGAGTGGAGAAGGACCTGCGTGGTGGGACGAATGAGGGCTTTAAGCTGGGCTCCAACCTTTTTTATCGGGTTTTCCAAAATCTGGTCGTCAATTCAACGCGATTGATCACTCGCGATGGCGTACTCACGGCGGAAATTTATAATAACGAAGGGCGCGGGCGTTCGTTCGGCATCGAGTTTCTGGTTCAGTATGACTCTGGACCATGGAGTGGTTGGTTGGCGTACACGCTCTCGCGCAGCCTGCGGAACGAACCAGGTCAGGAAGAGTATGTCTTTCAGTATGATCAAACCCATAATGTGAATCTGGTATTGAGTCATGAATTCAGTGGCAACTGGAAGGTTTCAGGGCGAGCGCGCTACGTGACCGGCAATCCCAGTACCCCTGTTACCGGTGCGAGCTTTGATGCGGACAATGATGTTTATGTCCCTGTTCGCGGGCCGTTCTTCTCTGAACGCGATCAAGCGTTCGTGCAACTCGATGTGCGTGTTGATAAGAAATGGATCTACGATACTTGGATTCTTTGGGGATATTTAGACATTCAGAATCTCAGCAATCAAAAAAACTCCCAAGGTGTGCGCTATGCGTATGATTATTCACAAAAGACAAACGTCAGTGATCTGCCGATTCTGCCGACCATTGGAATCAAAGGGGAGTTCTGATGATGCCAACTATAGACAAACGCAAGTTTAGCCATGTTTTTTGTCTCGCAGCACTGACGCTGCTCGCGGGTTGTGGCGAAGATAATTTTCCGAAATTTGAAATACTCGGCGGTTTGCGCGTACTGGCGCTGCGCGCTGATTTGGGTACGCAGTTTGCCGGTGCAGCGGAGTTTTCTCCTGGTGATAGCGTTGTGGTCACGCCCTATGTCAGTTACCTTAATCTGACGGCTGCGCCGACGTTCGTTGCAAAGGCTTGTCCCGATCCTGGCGTCAATGTGGGCGGCATTCCAAGTTGTGATGGGGTCTCTGGCTCTGTCACTGTTGCCAGTGGTACTATTTCCCTGACGGGCGGAGTTTCTGCCACGGGCCAAGCGGCCTCATTCACAGTGACTATTCCCAGCGACGTTTTGAGCGCGCGCTCCGTGGTGGCGCAATACAACGGCGTCAGCTATATCGTGACCTATCAAATGACGAGTGCGGATGGTGCGAAATCGGTTTCCAGCTTCAAACGCCTACCGGTGTCGTCGGCCGCGAAGACGAAGAATCAAAACCCCGTGGTCATTAGTTTAATGGGTAATGGTACTGCGCTCCTGGCAGTACCGAGTAGCGAGACGGCACTTTCCATTTCCTATGCCCCATCTGCGCGGGAGGCTTATTCCCTTATGGCCAGCGACGGCTCACTTTCGAACTCGTCCGAGGAGCTCCTCACGACTTTTTTCGTCACTGATGGAAAGTTGAAGTATATCCGTACCGTCAACGATCAGACGACTCTGTACACACCACCAACCACGGCACCGACCGATCATACGGCTTTGATCGTGGCCGTGGTCCGTGATTCTCGTGGCGGGATCGTGGTAAAAACTGTTCCCTAGCAGGCTTAAGGTCGAGTTTTATGAATGCTTGCGCTCGCCATGGCGACGGATTCGGTTAAGATGATCCAGGGAGAATAGTCGTGAGAACTAGAGAGTACTATTGGAGTCTGTATAATACGGCCGAGAGCAATCAGCTCGACAATCTGCGCACTGATCAGGTGGAAGCAGTGTACTCTGCCATTCCGCAACGTACGTTGAACGAGTGGCTCATTTGGCGAGACGGCTTTGAAGTGTGGAAACCCTTCGTCGATTTTCCGCAACTCCTGATCAGTCTACGAAAGGTGGAGCAGCAGGTACATATTCTGCCGCCGCAGCCACCACGTCCGGTTATGAAAAAGGCTCCCAAGCAGTCAGAGGAAACCATACAGACGCAGTCTGACGTCGTTAACTTGCGCGAAGATTCACAAAAGGGCTTTGATCTCGCGCCGGGTGACAACATCAAATTGAGTTTTGAGGAGATCTCATCGAGCGAAGAACGTAACAACTTTCGCTTCAACAAAGATTTTGATGTTCGCCTGATCGCTGGAAGCCAAATTTATCAAAACCGCACCGTGAATGTTTCCCTCAAGGGAATGCAGCTGGCACACCCGGTGCCGGCGCACCTACCGAGTTATTTTAACGTGGAAATAAGGCACCATGATCAGATGATTCAGATGGTATGTTCATCGGTCAAAAATCCCGACGGCACACCAACCAATCGCATCAAGATCGAGGTCAATGACTTCACGCCTGGGTTGTTGGCGATACTTCTCGCCGCTTAAAGGGCTGCGAGGTGAGCGGTCGGCCCTCGAGAATACGACGGAGATCGTGCACATCACGGACCCACTTGATACGATTTTTGAGTTTCAGATTTAAGTCGCGCAAGTGTTTTTGGTTCGAAGCCGGTATGATAAACGACGTGAATCCCAACTTATCAGCCTCGTGAAGACGGGCTTCGACGAACGAAACCGCCCGAACTTCGCCGGTCAATCCGATTTCGCCGAAAAAACACGCTTTGGCATCGATCTCAGTTCCGGTGTCGGTCGAAATCAATGCTGCAGCAACAGCAAGATCGGCAGCAGGTTCTACCAACTTCAGTCCGCCGACGACATTGATAAAGACGTCGGCGTTAGAGAGTTTCATTTCCAGATGTTTGTTTAAGACCGCAGTCAAGAGATGTACGCGGTTGACGTCAAAGCCGAGCGAAGTACGCCGCGGTTGCGGCATCGGCGTGAACGAGGTCAGCGCCTGGATTTCACAGAGAAGTGGCCGCGTGCCTTCAATGCTGGCGAAAACCGTCGAGCCGATAAGGCGAGTGCCGCGTTCTTCAAGAAAAAGTTCGGAAGGATTGTCGACTTCGGCAAGGCCTCGCCCGTCCATCTGGAAAACGCCGAGCTCATGTGTGGCGCCAAATCGATTCTTGAGAGCGCGTAAAAGGCGAAACTGGTGACTTAAGTCACCTTCGAACGACAACACCGTGTCGACCATGTGTTCAAGAACCTTAGGACCTGCAATTTGCCCTTCCTTGGTGACATGCCCGATGAGGAACACCGTTATACCGCCGCCCTTGGCTAGCCCCATCAACTGCGCCGCACATTCGCGTACTTGCGAGACCGATCCGGGCGCTGACGCTACTTCAGGCAGAAAAACGGTTTGAATAGAATCAACCACCAACACTTTTGGTTTAATCTCGCGCGCCAACTCCTTGATAGTTTCGAGGTTCGATTCGGCCGCCATATGTACCAGATTCGAGCGAACTCCGAGGCGTTGCGCGCGCAAGCCGCTTTGATTCACCGATTCTTCGCCGGAAACATACAGTACACTCGCTCCTTGATTGGCAAGGCCCCCGGCCATCTGCAAAAGGAGTGTTGATTTACCGATTCCAGGATCACCCCCCAAAAGAATGAATGAACCCTCAACCAGACCACCGCCAAGAACGCGGTCGAATTCATGGAACCCGGTCGAAACCCGCTCGATCGATATATTCTGCAAGTTCTCATCTAAGCGAACCACAGAGTTTGGACCAGAGTTTGGACCAGAGTTTGGACCGAGACTTCCAGAGAGTGATGATTTGTTTGCCGCAGGACTCCAGCCTCGCTGGCGTGCGGTCGTTGGTGTTTCCCGTTCCAAGAACTCCTCGACATAGGTGTTCCAGGCGCCACAGTCAGTACAGCGTCCCTCCCATCGTGGGCGCTGGGCAGCACAATTTTGGCAGACATAAATCGACTTGCTCTTTGCCATCAGCGGCTCCTGCATTGTGCCTGTATTGGGCCCGGTAAACTGCCCCGTTTTTTCACTTGGTAGCGGTGTGAAAACCTCGTTAACATGTTATTCGCGAACGAACAATTCAAGGATGGAATGTGCGTCAGAAGCAAAACTTACCTCGCCCAAATGGATTTGGAAGCTGTCTCTCAACCTGCCTCGTAGCCCGATTCTGGCTGGTGGTGCCATTGATTTTGACGCTTGTTTTGCCGCTTGCGCCGCAAGAAAATGCGTTTGCAGCCAATCGCGCGCCGGCAACCGCGCCCCAGCGTCCCGACGCCGAGAAAATTATGCGCGCGAAAGCGCTTGCCGCTGAGGGTAAGGTTGATGTGGCGACAAAGATCCTCTCGGATGCGATTGACAATGAAAAGGATCGCGAGCGACGGGCTCTCATGCGAATGGCACTTGCTGTTATTTATTTTCAATTTGGCAATCTCCCTATTGCAGGCGCTGCTGCCAGCGCCACGCCGCTCTCCACAAACGATGCCAATGCCGAGAAACAGTTTACTCTTGCCCTTGAAGACGATGTCCGTTTGCCGGACTACGCACATTACTTTCTTGGGCTTCTCAAAAAGAAAGCAGGGCGAGGGGCTGAGGCTCGTGCCGCGTTCGAGAAAGTTTTGGGTACGAAGACCATTCGGCCCTCAGAGATCGACTCGCGCTTTCAGTTGACCGAACTTCTTTTGCAGGAAGAAAAATGGTCGCAGGCGCGAACGCACCTTGAAGTCCTGCGCAAAAATTTGAAAGGAAACGAGCGCTACCCCGAGGTGGTGTACTCGCTGATGCGGGCGGAGCATAAATCAGGGCGTAAAACGCAAGCGTGTAACTGGGCGCGCGAACTCTACGCGAAATACCCCACTGCCGCGCAAGTTCGCGAATGGGGACCTGTACTTGAAAAGAATATTTTCGAAAAATCTCCGCTCGGCTGTAGTGCCAGCACCAAGGATCTGAAAAACCGGGTGCGTCGCTTGTGGCTTGGCGGCGATAGTGAACGTGCCTCGGCCGAACTCAAGCTGCTGAAAGATGAAACCGATGACGAAGGATATTCGCTCATTGACTCATTGACCATCGGTCACATGTTGAGTGAAGGGCGAGTGGATGAAGCGCTTAAAAGCCTATTAGCCCATTATGAAGCCGATAAGAATCGCCCGGGTTACCTATTGATGTTGGCTAAGGCTGCTTCGAATGCCGGTGAATACCAGGTCGCGGTCTCGGCTTACCAGCGGGCGTTTGAGCTTGCACCTCGTGGTAAGAACGGACTGAACTCCCTTTTTCACGCGGCCTTCACCAGCTATCAGATGCAGGATTACGACGGCGCCAGTCGTCGGTTTGAATACTTGCTCAAGCAAAATCGCAGTTCCCATCTGGCGCGAGAGGCTCAGTGGTACATAGCGTGGATCCGGTACTTGCGTGGTGATTATCAAGGTGCTGCCGACCAGTTTATGGCCTTTTCGAAGGCGGCACCGAGATATGTTCGCCGAAAGAATCGCCGCCGTAGTGTGATGGTGGCAACGGACTCCGCCGCGCGCGATCGGATGCGCTATTGGTACGCGATGAGCCTTTTGAAAATGGGTAAACAAAATGAGGCGATTCCTGTTTTTCAGGGTCTGGCAGTTGATCCGTCGCTTGGGTATTACGCGATTCTTTCTTTTTATCGCCTGCAATCACTGCCGGGTACGCCGGTTCCGCTTCTGGCAGACATCCATTTTGGCGTGAAGCGTCCGGATGCAAATGTCGCGGCAACGAAGATACCTCAGGTAGGTACAGCCAGTTTGATCACCGGTGCCAGTGCGATCGCGGCAGGTCCCCTGATTCCCTCTGAAGCGGAGCTCAAAGCGCAAAGGGCGGCAGCGACCGAAGAGGCTGCCGCCGAATACGAAGATGAAACCAAGACTGCAAAAGATGATTCCGAGGCGGCAGAAGACGCCGAAAAAGAAGAGGGCGCTTCAACAGAAGAGGCCGAAACCTCGGCTTCGAGCGCAAGTTTACCGGAATCAGTCGCCACGTTCCGCGACGCCAGTTTGGCGCTGCGCTTTGAGCGAATTCGCGATCTGGTCCTGGTGGGACTTGAAGACGGAGCCCGACGTGAGCTTCGTGAAATCGAGATGCGGGTACGAACCGTCGAAGACAAGAAATTGTTGATTACCGAATTTGTGAGCGTGAAGAATTTTGAACGTTCCAGCTACATGGCGGAAGTCGGCTTCGCCAACGCCCGCATGCATGGCGGGATCTTGGGCTCCGGTAGGTCATTTTGGGAATACGCCTATCCACGTGCCTGGGACTCCGCAGTTGTGCAGGCGTCGAGAGCCACGGCGGTTCCTGAGGAGCTTATCTGGGGAATCATGCGCGCCGAGAGTCACTTTCGCTCTGAGGCCCGCTCGCCCGTCGGCGCATTGGGCTTGATGCAGCTGATGCCGTTTACCGGACGTAAGGTCGCCGATCTTTTGAATTT
>SXRI01000461.1 GCA_005793615.1 Bdellovibrionales bacterium | reverse complement strand
TATTTCTTGAAGGGGATCGAGTTGTGATTCAGACTTCAGTGACCGATTCCGGAATCGGCATTTACGAAGAGGGTCGCTCACATCTTTTTCAGTCTTTTTCACAAGTCGATGGCTCTACCACTCGCCGATTTGGCGGAACGGGTCTTGGCTTAGCGATTTCTAAGGGACTTGTCGAGCTCATGGGCGGAAGGATCTGGGTCGAGAGCCAAGAAGGGCATGGTTCGCGATTCGAATTTACCGTGGCTTGCCAGGTTTGTGCTCCTCTTGGCAGAAATCTTGTCGGCGAGGAGACGGTTGATGATAGTAAAATGGCTGAGCATGCGCCGTTGTCGATCCTGGTCGTGGATGACAATCCTGTGAATCTGCTTGTAGCCCAGAGATTTTTGCGACGTTTTGGTTACGAATCCGACACGGCCGTCAATGGTGTCGATGCCGTCCGTGTTGTCAAAGCAAAGACCTATGATCTCATCTTGATGGATTGTCATATGCCGGAAATGGACGGTTTTGAAGCAACTCGGGCCATTCTCGCGCATTTTGGCAAAGCGAAACATCCGCGGATCATCGCGATGACTGCAAGTACGATGGATACCGATCGTGAGCGCTGCCGGGAATGTGGAATGGATGCATTTTTGAGTAAACCGATTTTAGTCAGTGAAATTCGCCGCACGATCCTGGCGACACTTAATCAGAAGAGCCCGAACAATGTCATCGTGCTTACCGGTTCTCAAACGACCTATACATTGATCAATGTCGATAAAATTCGCGCTCAGTACGAGGGCGATGATGAGTTCTTTGTTGGTCTGGTGGAGAGTTTTTCCGCGCAGATTCCGCAAATGCTCACTGCTATTGAGACCGCGATCAGCCAGAAAGACGCCTTTATGCTGAAAGAAAGTGCGCACTTCTTTAAAGGTGCCGTTAGTAATTTCTATGCCGAAAGCGTTCGTTCGCTTATCCGCGACCTCGAGATTTTAGGCGAGAGTTCTGCCATTGATCAGGCTCAAATGAAATTCGAGGCATTGAAGCAGCAAGTTGAAATACTGAAGATTGAATTGCAAGTGCTCACCCGGCAACTCCTCGAAGCGCGCCAAAGTGCTTAATAGAGCTCTTATTAGAGTGCTTAATATCCCTGCTCGGTCACCCAATGAATCATTTGTTCCGCAAGTATGTAATCCAGACCATCGGGATCGTTCAACTTAAAATAGGTGCGCCAGCTCTCCGGTGCCTCCGGGTGAAGACCAGTCACGAAGACTCGTCCTTTGCCATAGGTATTTCGTACGGTCACCGGTTCGCCGCTCGAATAGCGCGCAATCACTTCAACAGTTTCTTGTTTTTCAATCTCAAAATAAGGTCCGCCTTCCCAATAGAGATAGCGTTCTGTTCCGAGCCAATCAATTGGATAAATCACGGCTTCGGCGCGCTTTTCTGGATAGAGAGTGGTCAAAAGCGGTATCAGCTGAAAGGTTTCCACCGGCTTAAGAACATCGCCCTTGGCTTTGCGAATTCCAGCCGAAGCTATAAAGGCACCGGCACAGAAACCAACGTAGCCACCGCCGTCAGCGACGAATTTTCTCAAGCGTGATTTTTGCTCGTGAGTCATCGTCGTAGCTGCGGTCGCCGATTGGCCGCCGGGATGTATCCACAAGGCCACGTCGTAAAATTTGTCTTCACTCCAGGTGTTGGCGTTGATGAAGCGGACCTTAAAACCCGCTTGTTCCGCCATTTTCGCCGCCGACTGCCAGCAGCCTTCACGACAGGCACCATCACCATCGTAAACGAGAGCGAACTGGCCGCGAGCCGCAAAGCATAGTGTGGCGGAAAAAATGCCGATTAAAAAAATCAACAACCAGTGAAGCGAATGCACTTTCATAAAAGTATCGACCTCCGTGTGACGAGCTTACTTTGTAGAAACAGGTTCATGGTTTACTGGCGGCGTTTCGCCATGGCCCGACATTTAATACGTTTGTAAATCCTTGGCGTTTTAACAGTGCCGCTGCCACCGCGCTCCTGGTGCCGCTGGCGCAACAAACGATGATTGTTTTTTTCGGATCGAGCTGGGTGATTTTGCTGTCGAGCTCATCAAGAGGAATGTTGATGCTATTCTCGGCATGCCCACTCGCGAACTCAGCAGCTGTTCGTACATCAATGAGGATGGCGCCTTCTTTGAAAAGACGCGGCAGTAAAGCTCGCACACGGCGAAAGCGAAAAAAGCGCCACGCGAGGAGGGCGAGAATAGCTGCAGGAAGCAGGAATTGCTGAAGCTGTGTAAGATCCATCGAAGATTCCCGTATTTTGAGACTGAAAATACCACTATTGCCTTTAGAACCACAATATCCGCTTAGGTTGGCTTCGAGGTATTCAAAAATCTTAAAAAAGTGGTTGTTAAACTTAAGAAAATTAATGTAAGACTCACTCCGAATAAGGAAACTTGAGATGGCTGGGGCAAAAGGGGAAAGTTCGATTCGGGATTGGAGTGAGCTCCTGCAGCTGACCCAGAGGTCGCAGCAAGCTGAGTCTCGAATCGTCATTGAGCGCGTGGCGATCCCGGATCGAGGAATTGCGATTGAAGGTGCGTTTGAGTTGCCTCAGTTGGCTCGACTAAGCGCCGATGACCAAGTGTTTGTCATTGCGTTTCTTCGTAGCCATGGATCGATCAAAGAGATGGAGC
>SXRI01000460.1 GCA_005793615.1 Bdellovibrionales bacterium | reverse complement strand
TTCTTCCCCTCAACTACACGAAGAGCCTATATTTTAAAGGCCGTCGATCACCTCTACAGCAACTATCGTCTTCTCGGGTACGACATCAGAGAACTATATACTCATAGTTTACCTTATGGCGGTTTCGGTGAAATCGTTGGCACTCCCGGACGCGAAACCATGTGCGTGGCGGCACAAATCGAAGTGATCTTAACCGCGATGGATATTTACGCGCGCGAAACCGGCGACAAGACCGTTTACAACTTTCTGCCGATCAAAAGTTGGAAGGGTCATTCCTATCGCGACATCAAAGGTCATATATGGGTGAACTCCCGTTTCCGTTCCAGCGGCACTCCTGATGCTCTCAAGAACTTCGGCATGGGTGAGGTCGTACCGTTCGAAGAACTCCGCCCCGGCGCCTTCGTGAAGTTTTCGCGCAATAATCGAACAGGGCATGCGGTTACCTTTATTTCGTTCATTGATAAGAATGGAAATGAGTACAGCACTCATAATTCGGCGGTGGTCGGTTTCAAATACTTCTCAGCACAAGGCCGCAAAGATCCAGTGAGCGGGTTTGATTTCCGCTATGCGGTTTTCAAAAAGTTCGGCTGTCCGAAGATGCCCTACAAACACGATTGTGATCTCATCTATTCAAAGAAGCAATCAATGCTCAACACCGGCCGCATGTTCGCACCATCGCAATGGCAACATCGCCGTCTCGATCTGCTGGACGCGGATCCCGCAAGCCTACCCGATAGTGTGTTCGACGCCGATTTCTACACCGGCGACACCGTCGAGTACCTTTCGGAGTAAGCACACCAACGAAGCAGATGGGCCTTTTTCAACAGCCTGCTAGAGGCCGAGGTAAGCCCTGAGATCTACGCTTGGAGCTTGATCAACACCAGAGCCCGGCACTCGGCGCTCAAGATCATCTAAAGAAAAGTCCATTCTGATTTCGTAGGTTCTTTCGATCTGGTTACGCAGGCGTTGCTCCGCACGGTACCAAGCTTGTTTTTCGCTGGAATCACCGACACAGGTCGAGAGTTCTTCGGCAGATCTAGCACCCCAGCGCCTTTCAACACAGTGATGGGGGTCGAAAGAAAGGGCAAACAAACGCTTCACGACTTCGTCATATCCTAAGCGAACGTTGCTGCCATCTGAGCGCCGATAGCTCACATTGCATGAACGCGCGGTCTCTTGATAAACGGTACGTAGATCCGACATAAGATCACGACCTGAATACTCAATTCGCGAATCACCGCGGCGATGCATTTCCACCATCTGCTTTACTCGCCGGCGAAGCTCGACAAAACCCGTCTTGAGACGTGCATCGCGAGAGGGCGACGCATACTCCTCCCACGGACCGAAGGTGCCATAAATATTCATCGGCAAGCGCTCCGGATGAGCTGCGTGCTGCAACCCCGAAGCCAAGGCGGTGTCAATCGCCGTCACTCGATCGCGAATGTCACCACAGAGCGAATCCATGCCATTTTTCAATTCATCCAAAGGTCGAAACTTTAGAGTGCCGACAGCAAGACGGGTCCGCACGAAATCCTGAAAGCTAAAAGCATTGCCACCAATAACAAACCGCGCCCGGCGCCAACCGGCATCCGGCACCGCCGCTCCACCGGTTTCCGTTCCGAAATATTGTTCCTCGGAATATCCCGAAATCTCATTCAAGGCGTTCGCCGTGACGACTCCATTGACCAGTTTGAGCGAGCGAAAATTCTTAAAACCGGCACCGGAACCCGGGCGGGCCCGCGCAAATTTATCACCGTAAACACTACGCGAAATCGTCGAATCAGGGTGCGCATCCAAATAGCGAATCCGCCCATCGGCCTCCACTCTATAGACCACTGCCACATGCCCAGCAGGGTCATAGATCACGGTGCCCGGACGAATTTGCCGGCGATCAATTCGTACCGAATAGAAATCCTGAAACTTCCCGGTTGCGACATTGTCACGGCGGGGATGAATACGAAACATCGCCGAACTTACCTGATTTTGAACAGTGTTAAGCGCCCGCATACCATCAACGCCTTGATCAGAGCGCGGCGCCACGGTTCGGCGGCCGGTAACAATATTGCCCTCAATGCTATAGCGAAGATTGGTATCGCCACCCGCAGCCGACTTCACCGAACTGACAAACGAGAAAGGTAGGCCGTTCTTCCAGGCGAAGTACGCTCGCAAGAGATAGGGGAACTTGGCGCAATCTGTCCAAAAGCTTGCATCGGGATCGTCACTGTTACGGTAAGGATTGGCGGCACTCTTCAAACAGCGTTCGATCGTGTTGCAACGACTGCTCCCGAGTTGCTCGACAAAATCGGAGAACTTCGCTTCATCTTCAGCCGTCCAGCTTTCCTTAGTTACAACCCACGGCCCCGCCTCTGCGTTCGTGGACAAAAGAGCGCACATCGCGATCAACATCGGAAGAAAATACGTTAACGAACGCATGCTTGGAATCTGCCTTTCCGGTCGAGAATTGGCTGTCGGCACGACAACCAAGCGACATGCTAGAGAAAGGTCAAGATTGTTCGCAAGGAATTTCGCCCGAGTTCAGTCGATTTTAGCGAATCTTAATACATCACGGCCTAAGAACCGCCGGGCATGCGAAACATGGCGCCAAACAAGAGCAAAAGCGCGGTGCCGGGATTGCCATTAAAGCGCAAGTCAGCGCGCAACCATAGGGTATCCGTGACGAGCATCAGGCCGCCGATACCAACATGCACTCCGTAGTCGGTATGGCGAACAGTGTCTCCGCGGGGAATATAATAGTGAAGGTCAGGACCACCATAGACGATCCCGTGAATCCCGTGCATGACGGGAATTTCGCCCCTCAAGCTAGCGGCCAAAGTGGTGAAATCAATACCCTCGGAGTGGGTATTCATCCCTTCGAGCTCCACCGAACCGACCCCGGAGAGACCGAAAGCGTAGCGGCCCCCAAACATCGGCACGATGTCGGCAACACCTTCAATTTGATTGGGAAGCATATACCCGAGAAACATACTGAAATCATCGCTGCCGCCTTCTTGCGCCTCGGCGACCGAGCTGAAAACAAACCCTGCGACGATGAATGCCAAAAGCGTTGCCATGCGGAATGAAGCCATCTCTCGAAGTACCTTCCTTGAGCCGATGCCGTGTTCTCAATATGGTATGCGATCTAGGGCCTTCCGACAATGCAACTTGACGCTTTTTCCCTTCAGTCAGACAATGCTGTAGACATGCCAAAAAAAGAGACAAAGAACGAAAAAAATCAAAAGGGCGGCTCCAGTCAACGCTTTGAAGGCCACTTCAAAGGCTTTCAAGGACTCGAGCTTTATTTGCAGTCATGGCAGAGTTCGGCGACACCGGACCCTACCAAAGGCAAGTCCACGCCTCGCGGGACTTTAGTCATAACTCATGGCATGGGTGAACATTCCGACTGCTACCATCACACCGCCGAGGCGTTGGTATCCATGGGTTGGAACGTGTTCTCCTGGGACCTTCGCGGCCACGGACGCTCCGAAGGGAAGCGTGGGTTCATCGCTGATTTTAACCATTACGCTCTTGATCTCGACTTCTTCCTTCGTCACCTAAAAAATACAGGAAAACTCGACGGGCCCTTTGCTCTCATCGGTCACTCGATGGGGGGCTTGATCACCCTTCGCCATTTGCTCAATGAGATCAAAAGTGAGAGCGCCGACGGTGGTAAATCGCCATCGCCTCAGGTCGTTACCTTAAGCTCACCACTCTTGAGCGTAGCCCTGGCCGTTCCGGTTATTAAAGACCTTGCGGCAAAATTTCTTTATAAAGTTATCCCCAGCATCACTCTGTTTAACGAAATCAAATACGAAGATCTGACCCGTGATCCTCAGTTTCTCAAAGGATATGCTACCGATACTCTTCGCCATGATAAAATCTCTCCTGGAGTTTATCTCGGAATGCTCGAAAACATGGCGATGGTGAAAGAACAATCAGCTCTCTTGCAGCTGCCGATCTTAGTACAGGCCGCGGGCGAAGATAAAATCGTGAGCTTGCCTGCGATCAAAGAGTTCTTCCCGCTGATCGGCGCAAAGGAAAAGAAACTCATAGTATATGAAGGCAACCACCACGAAATCTTCAACGACCTTGATCGAATGCAAGTCTACAAAGACCTCGACGCATTTGTCGGTAAGGTTTTATGCCATGAGTAAGACTCTTGTTACCACTATCGCCTCCTGTTTGATCTTGGCTGTCGGTGGAGCTTGCAGCTCAACTCCGCCTCTCGCAGAACAAGCCAAAAATTCC
>SXRI01000459.1 GCA_005793615.1 Bdellovibrionales bacterium | reverse complement strand
ATGAACTTCTTCGAAAGCCCGCGACGGACGTCGACATTGAATTTTTCGTCTTTTTCGTCATAGATCAGCACATCTTTTTTCTCACCCAGGGTGTGCCGATAGACATAGCGCTGCCGCAAAGTCACCGGTTCATAGCCGCCGTAAAAGATGGTTCGATTGTCTGCCGCCCAGGCGATATCACCAGTGGAACTCTCAACCACGTCTTTGAGAAGCTTCCCTGTCGTCAGGTCCTTAAAGTAGATTTTAAAAATCCGATCGCCCTTGATATCGAGCGCATAAGCCATGATTTTGCCATCATCAGAGACGACATTGGCAGCGATCCGAGTGTAGGAGCCTCCAGGATTTAAGGAATTTACATCAAGAATCATCTGCTCTCGTGGCGCAGGCGTCGTCTTGCCGGCAAACTTGCGAAAGAGCTGCGGATATTCCTTTCCTTTCAGCATTTTTGAAAAATAATGGTAGTTATCCTTGAAAATCGGATAGGAGACCTCCTCCTCTTGGATATGACTCTTGAGTTCCTTGAACAAACTTTTACGGAGTTTGTCATAAGGCTGCATTGTTCGTTCAAAATGTGCGTTCTCGGCCTTGAGATGCTTAATCACCTCGGGTTTTTCTTTTCCGCGTAACCAAAAGTAAGGATCCTGGCGAGAATCACCGAGAGCCTTGAGCTCATGCGGGATTTCGTTTGCGATTGGGCCGGCAGACGTGACTACCGTGGCGGAAGCTCGAATCTCGCTGCCTTTTGCCTCTCCCACAGAGGAAAAAACCAAGCCACCCAACAGGACTGAACAACCAACGATAAGACCTTGACCGATGAGGCTCTTCACTCGCCGCTCCTAATGAGAAAAGTACATGGAGCATCTATGTTCCGTACAAATCCTGCCACTGGTCAAGAAGCGCGCGTTGAGCAATGATAAAATTGGCGCGATGGCGACGAATTCATGTGCATTTTCCTTCTCGGCCAGTTTAAAGTTGATCGACATGCGCACAGAAGTCGTTTTCTTTCTCAATGGACAACGCCATGCCGTAGATAGCTCGGGTGCTGCCTTGGTCCTTTCGGACTATCTACGGTTGGTATGCGGGCTTCCCGGCACCAAGGTCGTTTGCGCTGAAGGTGATTGTGGCGCCTGCACTGTCGTTTGTGCGCGATTTGCGCCAGCTGGCAGCAGTCGCCACCACCGTGACCCCAAAACACAGGCCGAAGCACAAGCTACATCAAACGCAAAAAAACAAGGCCGAGTCGAATTTCGCGCGATCAACTCTTGCATTGTTTTAATTGCGCAACTCGATGGCTGCAGCGTCGTGACGATTGAAGGCCTAAATACGCCAAGCCTAAATACGCCAAGCCCAAAAACACCAGACCCGCAACCAGACCCGAGCCGCACCGAGATTCAAGAAAAACTCTTCTGTTCTCATGCGGCTCAATGTGGTTACTGCACACCTGGTATTGCCATGGCCTTAGCCGGCGCCGTTGAAAAGCTTACCCCTCAAAGCCAGAAACTCTCGGAGCAGGATGCGAAAAATGCTCTGACCGGCAATCTCTGCCGTTGCACTGGATACGCCCCGATTATCTCGGCAGCCCAGGCCATCGACATCCATCAAGCACTCACGCCGTCACTCCATGAGCGTTACGGCACTGAAAAAATCGCCGCTGCGCTTCGTCGAGTTTTTTCGCAACCCTGCTGGCTCAAACCTACTGTCGAGGCGGACTTTGAGTTTTATGCGCCTTTAACACTTAAAGCGGCCTGCGCCTATCTCAAGAAGAACCCTTCGGCCCAAATCATCGCCGCGGGTACGGACCTTGGAGTGCTTCGCAACAAGAGAAAACAGGTTCTCAAAAAACTGATGAGCCTTCACCTCATCAAAAACTCGACGCGAACGGAACTCAAGCGCAAAAAGGAACTTCTTGTAGGCTGCAATGCCACCATCGATGATTTTCGCTCGAGTCTTAAACAGGCCTTGCCTGAATTCGCGGCCTATCTCGATCTTTTCGCCTCGCCGCAAATTCGAAATGTCGCGACGGTCATCGGTAATCTCGCCAACGCCTCACCTATTGGCGATCTCGCACCACCGCTTTTAGTCCTCAACGCGAAACTAGAAATTGCCACCGACAAGAAACCGCGCCTTCTCGATCTTTCTGACTTTTTTCTTGGCTACCGCAAGACGGCGCTCAAAAAGGGCCAGCTCATCTCCGGTTTGAAATTTGAAATTCCAGGGCAAGGCCAGATTTTTAAACTCTATAAAGTGTCACAACGAAAAGATCTCGACATTTCGACCATTAATGCCGCTTTTTGCGTTCAACTCGCCAAAGAACGCTCAGGACTGATGATTGGCGAAGCCCGCATTGCGTATGGAGGAGTGGCCGCCATTCCCCTACGACTTTATAAACTGGAGCGCTGGCTGAGCGGCCGACAAATTCTACCACAGTCTTTACAACCGACCATTGACTCAGCCATCGAGTTGTTGCAAAGCGAGATCACGCCCATCAGTGACCTGCGCGCCTCGGCAGCCTATCGCAGAGTTGTCGCGGAGAATTTGCTGCGCCGTTATTTGCACCATCTCTTCGCCGCGAGTCTCGACGGCAGCGTTAAGAAATCACGAGATTTGGAATCACCTCATGAACTCTCGTAAGCCATCCGAGACTGATGCCAATCGGCCGCATGACTCTGCCCACCTTCATGTCCGCGGCGAAAGCGAGTTTGTCGACGATATCCCGCGCTTAGCGAACGAGGTCTTTGTCGAAATCGTCCAGTTCCCGATTGCTTGTGGCACCCTTAAAAAAATCGACACTGCAAAAGCCCTAAAAATGAAAGGTGTGCTCGGAGTTTTCAGTGCGCACGACCTCAGCACCAACCTATGGGGAAGCATTGTCGCCGATCAACCTCTGCTCATCGATAAACGCGGCTCCTTTGCCGGTGAACCGGTGGCACTCGTTGCCGCCGAGAGCCGCGAAATCGCACGCCGCGCCCGCGATCAGATACGTCTTGAAGTTCAAGCCGATAAACCACTACTCAGTATCAGTGAAGCTCGCAGAGCGGGCGCAATAATCGGCTCTACAAGAACTATTCAGCGCGGAGACTGCGATCATGCGCTCAAGGCAGCGCCACACCGTTTAAAGGGAAAAGTGGTCATTCGAGGCGCAGAGCACTTTTACCTTGAGAATCAGGCGGCCCTGGCGATTCCGAAAGAGGATGGTCAAATCGAAGTTCATTGTTCAAGTCAACATCCCAGCGAGGTCCAACATCTGGTTTGCCACGCCCTCGGGCTTTCCTCGATCCAGGTGGTCGTCATCGTTAAACGCATGGGCGGAGCTTTTGGCGGCAAGGAGTCACAAGGCGCTCCGTTCGCCACCTACGCAGCCCTGGTGGCGAACAAACTGAAACGACCAGCGCGAATCACTCTCAGCAAAGATGATGACATGATCATTACCGGCAAGCGCAATCCCTTTGAAAACTTCTATGAGGTTGGCTTTGATGACGAGGGTAAAATTTTAGCGCTGAACGCCGAGTTTTTCTCCGATGGTGGAGCCTATGCGGATCTGTCGCCGGCAATCATGGAGCGCGCCATGCTTCATCTCGACAACGCCTACTACATTCCCCACATTCGTATCAGTGGACAGATCTGCCGCACGAACCATCATCCGCATACGGCTTTCCGCGGCTTTGGCGGCCCCAAAGGCGTGATCACCATCGAACGAATCATCGAAGAGATAGCCCACCGCTTGGGTAAAGATGCCCTACGAATTCGCGAGATCAATTGTTACGGCGAAAGCCCCCGCAACACCACGCCCTACGGGCAGGAGTTTACTGACAACAACCTGCCGCGATTGTTTACAGAATTAAGCGCCAGCAGTGATTACCATCGTCGACGCGCTGAAATCACCGTCTTCAACCAAAGAGCTATCGAAAATGGCGATAGGTTTCTACGGGGCTTATCGCTCACGCCGGTGAAGTTCGGCATTTCGTTTACTACCCGGCATCTCAATCAGGCTAACGCCCTTGTTCATGTTTTACGTGACGGCACGATCCACGTATCCACTGGCGCGACCGAAATGGGCCAAGGGGTCAACTCACGTATCGCCAAAATCGTTGCCTCCGAACTCGGCATTGACTCGAGCCTGGTACGCCTGATGTCGACATCAACTGAGAGAAACACCAACACTTCGCCGACAGCGGCCTCCAGTGGAACTGATTTGAATGGCGCCGCCGCATTGCTCGCGACTCGGAAGATAAAATTTCGCCTCAGTCATATGGCTAAACACCTCTTTGAAACCGCAACGGAAAAATGGCCGAGCAAAACCGCGCCGCTGGGAACCGAAGCCGAAATCGCAATGCCACCCACTCCTGAACTTTTGCTCGATGCGAGCTCCACGACAGAGGCGGAAAACTATTGCGGCATGATTTTCCAGGACGGTTTCGTTTATGCCCATACTCAACCGTCGAAAAAAATCGCCCTAGAATCACTGATCAACGAGTCCTATTTCTCGCGCATTTCATTATCAGAGTTTCATCACTATAAGTTTCCGGGTCTTGGTTTTGATAAGCTCAAAGGTTCCGGGCGGGCCTTTCTCTACTTTACTCAAGGGGTGGCGGCCTCAGAGGTCGAGATCGAGCGCGATACCGGAATGTGCAAGGTTCGCCGTGCGGATATACTAATGGACCTTGATGTCCCGGTTAACGAAGCCCTTGATCTCGGTCAAATCACCGGTGCTTTTGTCCAAGGCATGGGCTGGATGACAACGGAGAAACTTTTTTACCAGGACGGCCGGCTGCTGTCGCACTCGACAAGCACCTATAAAATCCCCAGTATTCAAGATACTCCTCGAGAATTTAATGTTCACTTACTCCCTAACACCAAGAACACGGTCAACGTACGCGCCACGAAAGCCGCTGGCGAACCGCCACTGCTCCTGGCAGTGAGCGTTTGGACTGCGATTCTCGATGCCTTGAAAACTCTTCCCCATCACCGCGATGCTCTTCCTCAACTTGAACTACCGGCCACGTGCGAACAGGTTCTAAGGCATCTCGACCCTCAGGCCTTCACCCACTGGGAGGCGCAATGAGGGATTTTTGGCAAGAAGCCATGACTCTCGAGCAAAGTGGTGAATCGTTTGTGACGGCGACCTTGATTTCAACTCGCGGGCACGCGCCGCAAGACCCTGGAGCCAAAATTCTCATCACCAGTCAGGGCCGTCATTGGGGCACCATCGGCGGCGGTAAGCTTGAGGCCCACGTGATTGAAAAAGGCCGCGCGCTCCTCATGAAGAGCGAGCCAGCGCCGGTACTTTGTGAATGGAATCTGGCGAGTGATATCGGCATGAGCTGCGGCGGCGTCGTTCATATTCTGTTTGAGCTCCACCGTCCGCAAGCGTGGCAGATTTTTATATTCGGCGCCGGCCATATCGCCCAGGCTCTGGTTCGCACTTTGGCGCCACTCGCTTGTCGAATTGAGGTTTTTGACGAGCGCCGTGAATGGTTAGAACGCATTCCCAACGAGAGAAACGTGCACACGCACTCACGCATAGCTTGTTCCGAAGTGGTTCGCTCGCTTTCACCACGCGGATACTTCTTGGTCATGACCAAGGGGCATGCGAGCGATTTACCGGTATTGAATGAGATCTTTAGATATCACTCGCAAGCACCCTACATCGGCGTCATCGGAAGCACGGTCAAAGCACGGAAGATAAAAAATGATCTTATCAAACTCGGCCACTCTGATTTGAGTTTAACGAAGCTTCATTCACCTATGGGGCTCAAGCTTGGCGGCAATCATCCTTATGAGATCGCCATCAGTATTGCCGCGGAAATTTTGCAGACACGCGACCGCGAAAACTTTCTAAGATCGACAAACGAGCAAAGCTCCGAGCCAAGCGAGTGCGATTCCGAGCCAACGACCATTTGAAATATCCAGATTCTCGACCTTCATATCCCAGATAATACTCATCAAGAGTTGTGAGGAGATCAAAAGGACAAATGTCGTGACTGCCCCGAGATGCGCGATCGACCACGGTCCACCAAAAACCAGGCCGACACCAATCAGTCCTGGTAGCAAAAACCAGGGGGCAAATAGCTTGGCGTCAAAACGAATCTCATTAAGACCGCCATCGGCCCGCAGACGAAAATAAATCAGTAAGGCAAAGGCACCGACCGTTAACACCAAGGCATTGAGCACAACGGCCGTCGGTAGCCCCCAATGCGCGGCGATCCGCCGATTAAGACCTGCCTGAATGACCACTAACGCGCCCAGAAGTGCCGGAACCAAGAAAGCTGGAGTCATATATTCGCCCCCTCGCTCTCTAGCCTAGCACCCCGAAGAGGCGTCAGCCAATGAACTTCAACCACTGGCCGTAGGCCATGATACCAAGACCCACAAATCCAGCCGAAACCGGTATCACGTTAAGATACTTCAATATGATCTTATACGAAGCCGCCAGCAAAAACGTCGGTATACCGAACATCAACACCAGCATCGAATACGATCCCATCAACTTCAGATCAACTGACAGGGGCACCGCATCCAGGTACTCGCCGTAAAGGATGTTGATGATCGGTAACATGAAGCAAGCAACATGCGCCAAACGAGTCATTCGTCGCGGAAGATCATCATAGCGCTCGAAGTTACGCGGTGTTTTGAAAGGTCCGGCAAAAGACCACATCCCGATGATTGAGCCTGAGGTGATACCCATCAAAATCCAAAGCCAACCCAAGAAGATATTCAACTGTCCGATCACGTTTCCTCCAGATTCTTCACGATATCCATATAACGGCGTTTACGTTTCAAAAATTCTTGTTCCGAGTAGAGATTGGTAAACAACCACTGAATTCCCTGATCGAGTTCATCCACTGTCATCTTGACCGGTTGAAAGTTCACATCAAAGAGCGTGCAACGATCATTGTACTCTGAGTACAAAAGTCGCCCAGCATCCTTCATCCGTTGCCACATTGGCGTGCCAGGAAAAGGTGTCGACACCGTGATTTGTGTTTCGATCAATTCCGATTCATCGACAAAATCTTTGATGTACTTGATGGTCTCAGGGGTATCCGTATCGAGGCCGACGATGAAGCAGCCGTTCACCGTGATTCCTTTGGATTGAATCTTGCGAATCGACTCCAAGTAGGTCGCCTGCCTGCGAGCCTTCCAATCATTGGGATTCATACCATGCAACGCGCGCGGATCGGGACTCTCAAGACCGACCAGAATTTGTCGGCAGCCGCTCTTGGCCAGCAAGTTCAGCAACTCCTCATCATCAGCCACCGAGATATCCGTTTCGGTAAACCAATGCAGCTTCAAAGGTGTAACCGCCTTAAGAAACTCCTTACCCCAAGCCTTGTTCACAAAAGTGTTATCGTCGGCAAGCTCGAAGAACGGATGCTCGGCAACCTTGAGCGCGGCTTCCATTTCGTTGATCACAAGTTCTACGGGCTTTTGCTGGAATTTCTTCGTGATGCGCACACTTGCCGCACAGAATTCACAATTCAAGGGGCAACCGCGCGAGGTCTGAACCGTGAGGCGGTTATAGGGTCGGCCTTTAAGCAAATCAAAGCGTGGAAAGGAATAAAGATCGGGAGAAAACACTTGGTCGGTCGCGCCGATATAGCGTTTCTTCATCTGCCCGGCCTCAAAGTCCTTGAGCAGTTGCGGCCAGGCGCCCTCGGCACCGTTTACGACAATCGCATCGGCATGTGCTTCGGCTTCGTCAGGACGAAGCGACACGTGAATCCCGCCTAAAACAACAGGTACAACCATTTGCCGATAGCGATCGGCGAGTCGATAAGCGGCATTGATCCGCGCGGTGAACGACGAGATTCCAACCAGGTCAAATCTCTCCAGAGGAGTTCCCTCTGGCGGCAAGTCATCAAACTCGATGTACTTTACTTCGTGCTCGCCAGGCGTGAGCCCGGCTACTGTTAATAGGCCTAAACTCGGCAGTGAGGCCACCACTTTGCCGCGATTTACGAACCCGGGAAGCGTCACACCGAGTTTTGCCAGTTCCTCGGTCCGCACACGAACACCACTCATGGCAATCAAAGCGATTTTCATGACTTACTTCCCGCGGTGACAGAGCGTGCCCGCAGAATAGCCAACACCAACGCTTCAATGCTTCTTAAGCTCGTGAGCTCTTCATCTTGGAAACGAACCGAAAACTTTTTTTCGACAAGGGCCAAAAGTCGAAGTCCCGAAAGACTATCAAGACCAAGCGTATCCATTAGATCTTCGCTCGGGCCGACTTGCGTGACGTCGGCCTTAGTTAATTCGAAAATCAATTTACGAAGTTCGGTTGCTGTTGCAAGATCTTCCATAGGTCCTCTGTGAGATTGTTCGCCGCTTGAATTCCGGCCATTTTCTTTTCTATTCCCCGAGCCAGATCAAGGCGCTTTGGCTTTGCCAAATTGGTACGCGGAATCGCTTGATCGAGCAACAAGAGACCCGAAACCTTAAGACGCCCTGGCGCACTCTTTTTGGCGGCCCGAAACGCCACCAACAAAGCTTTAGCAAACTCAGGATCCTGCAGCGGGTTCGCCTTCGGCACGCCAACCAGAACCGGAATGTCATTGGCATGTTCACTGCGGAAGGGAACCACGCAGTACTCAAGAAGTTCATCCATACGATATAAGGGTTCGACCTCTTCAGGATAAATCGTCTCGCCACCTTCATTCACCATGGCTTCCTTCAAGCGCCCTAAGATAAACAAATTCCCTTGTTCATCCATGCGCCCAAGGTCACCCGTATGCAGCCAGCCATTCTCGATGATTCGCGCCGACTCTTCGGGATTTCGATAATAGCCACCCATGACGCTCGGCCCTTTTACCAAGACCTCGCCAGTCTCTGTGATCTTGAGCTCCGAACCAGGAAGAACCTTACCAACACTCCCCTGCGGCATTTGCCCGGCAAAACCCATGGAAACAATCGGGCTGGACTCGGTGAGGCCGTAACCGATTTCAAGTCGAATGCCGACTGAACCGAGCATACTCTCCCAAGCGGGGTTGATGGCCGCGCCACCGATCACCACGGACTTAAGAGTGCTGCCGACCGGAGCGCGCAACGCTTGCGATCGTGGATGCTGTTCGGCCTCCTGTTGTTGCGTTCGCAGATTTGCTGCGATTTCATTATCCGAGGTCTTTGACCAACGTGCATCCACTTCGCCGAGGGCAACCAGTTGATCGACATTTTCCTGAATCAGTAAGCGTAAAAGCGCAGGCACGACGACCGCGATGGTGATGCCCTCACTGCGCAGAGCCTCCAAGATACGATTAGGAATCATCACCGGCGCATAGCAGATTTTCGCGCCACAAGCGATCGGCCCCAACTGCCCGACGACGAGTTCAAAAAGATGGGCCGGCGGAAGAAGCGACAAAATCACATCGTTCGCTTCAGCCCGGCGTACCTGCAGAAGGCCCTGGAGATTAGCTAAGATGTTTCCGTGCGTGAGCTCCACCGCGCGCGGCGCCTGCGTACTGCCTGAAGTGAACGCCAAAACAGCTAGGTCACTGGCCGATAATTCCACTGGCAGCGCCGTTCCTGAATTCGTGCTCAGGTCCTTTGCAGTAAATCTTTTGAGTCCTGAGAAAACGTTCTCAGCGAGTCCTGCTAGTACTTTGACAGATAAATTTCTAGCCGGTCTCACCGAGACTTCTTCGCCGGTTGGTATCTAAATTTTTTCCGCGCTTTCTTTTTGGTGAAGGTCCAGTTGATGGTGATCTTCT
>SXRI01000458.1 GCA_005793615.1 Bdellovibrionales bacterium | reverse complement strand
TAAACAAAATCAGTACGAAAAATGGAGTTTTTCTTCCCCTCAACTACACGAAGAGCCCTTAATCTTTTCCAGAAGCGCGCGCGCTCTTTTGTGTTCGTGAGCTCGGCGTAAGGGATGAACCTGAAGCACCGTTGCCCGCCTGGGCCCGCTCAGTTTCACGCTCAATCTCATTTTGCTCAATTTCAGCATGCGCCTGCTTGAACGAGCGATTTACGTCTTTCCATTCTCGACTGAGTTTTTTGGAAACAAACTTCTCATGCATCTCTTTATGACGAACGCCGTCCCGTTGCCTACGCTCCGAATCAGTCTCAATCGCCGCCGTGCCGAACTCATCACCGATTTCAATATCAATGGTGCGAATTCCGCCATTTTCGCTATAAGCCTCTTTGCCGCGACCAGGAGCATGCTGTGCTTGAAAGCTATTCGCTGTCGCATTTTGTTCGTGGATCGAGGCATTCACAGCCCGATCGAGCAGAGCGCGATCCCTTGCCGATGCAGAAGCGGCAACCAGAAGCGCCAACATCACTCCACAGAGAATGGTTAAAGCTGTTCTTTTTTTCATGTTCAGTCTCCTATCGACCGAGCTCGTTCGGTATGTTTCAGGGATCTTTGAACTGTGCTCTACCTTTAGTATGTGCAAGGACATCGCCAGCTCAAATGCTCGTAAATTCAATTTAGACTTAGATTTCAGATAGTTGCAGGCATGGATCGACATTCCTCGCTAGGCGGGTGTTCAATCTTTAAACAGTTCGTTTACGCGTAATGAGGTGCATTTAGTCGTTGAATTATCTGGGAAATGTTATAAATTCGCCCCTCTTGAATTAAGACTTAATGACCTAGCGGAGTTATACTATGCCGAATCCAAAGAAGCGCACCACCCGTTCACGTCGCGATATGCGTCGCGCCCACGACTTCCTTGAGCGCACGACTACAATCAACTGCGCCAACTGTGGTTCGCTGGTTAAGCCCCACCACGTATGCCCCTCGTGCGGCCACTATAAAGGTAAAGAAATCGTAGCCGCTAAGGCTTAAGTTTCTAAGGCTTTAGATCTGACTAAGGCTTTGTTGGAGTTTTTTTGGGCGCTCCCGGCGAGGCGCGCTCACACAAGAGGTTAATCCATCGGGTTGTACTTATTCTTGAACCTAACAAGATCTCTGTTTATTGACCTCCAATATAGACACAGCCCCATGGCCTTCCTCGATAGCACGAAAGACAGCAGTGCATAGCGCGACTTGCGTCCTGCCTTGTCTTCGTGCTTTGGTCTTCACGTGTTCATGACTTTCAACCTGAGGTAAGAACGAATGTGGGTTGCTCTTTTTCCCGGCCAGGGAAGTCAATCAGTAGGAATGGGCAAGACCCTTTTTGAGAACTTCGCTGTGGCCCGCGAAACTTTCGAAGAAGCTGGCGACATTCTTAAAGTTGATTTTAAGCGCCTTTGTTTTGAGGGCCCTGAAAGCGATCTCCAGCTTACTGAAAATACCCAACCCGCATTATTACTGGTCTCAACTTTGACATTTCGCGTGGTGGCTTCGGTCATTGGTGTTCATATCGAAGCGGCGGCAGGCCATTCGGTTGGCGAGTACGCAGCACTGGTCACTTCTGGCGCACTTAAGTTCGCCGACGCCCTAAAGGCAGTCAGGATTCGTGGCCAGGCCATGCAACAAGCCGTGCCCGTAGGAGATGGCGGCATGGCCGCAGTCTTGGGCCTCAGCGACGAACAAGTCACCTTTCTCTGCCACTGGGCTGAACGTACCTCTGGCCTACTTTCGCTTGAGCCCGCTAATTTCAATGCTCCCGGTCAGGTGGTCATTAGCGGCTCTCAGAAACTTCTCGATTGGCTAAAAGATAACGTAAAGGCCGATATTTTCGCTCCTGAAAAGCCTCGCCTAAAAATCATTCCTCTTGCTGTATCCGCGCCCTTTCATTGTCGAATGATGAAACCGGCGGAGGATCGCATGCGCGAGGTTTTAAATAATATCCATTTTGAATACTCTCAGTGGCCAATTGTGCAAAATTTTACAGCACAATCGACCACTGATGGCGACATCATGCGTGAGAATCTGGTTCGACAGGTCTCTGGACCGGTACGTTGGACACAGTGCATGGCTAAGCTAAAATCAATGGGCGCAACGAGAATGATTGAATTTGGCGCAGGAAAGGTCTTGAGTGGCCTTGCGAAAAAAATTGACTCGGAAGGGCCACTCCCTTTCAATATCAACGGCTTAGACGATTTAAAAACGCTTGAGAAAGCTATCAAGGGGTCTGTTGATTGACAGCCAGTGTGTCTTCTAGCGCCTTAGCGGCGTTAACAAATGGTTCAGCCTCTCGCTTCACCGGTAAATCCGTGCTGGTCACTGGATCGAGCCGTGGCATTGGCGCCGGCATCGCTCGTCGTCTTGCTGCTGAAGGCGCACGAGTGGCGATTACTTATTCTTCGCACCCCGAGGGCGCCGATCGCGTCTTGGCGGAGCTTCCGGGGTCAGGTCATATTCGCTTGCATCTTAATGTCGCCGATGAGGGCTCAGTGCAAGCGGCATTCGAGGAGATCTCTAAGAGCTACGGCACCCTTGATGGCCTGGTCAATAACGCCGGCATTACCCGCGATCAGTTGATCTTGCGAATGAAAACCGACGACTTTCAGTCTGTGATTGATACCAACCTGAAGGGCACATTTTTATGCATGCGTGCCGCAGTCAAGATGATGATCAAGGCGCGCACGGGTTCGATCGTCAATATTACGAGTGTCGTTGGCGAGATGGGTAATGCTGGTCAATGCAACTACGCCGCCAGCAAAGCAGGAGTCGAGGGCCTTTCGAAATCGATCGCGCAAGAAGTCGCCTCGCGAGGTGTGCGCGTGAACTGTATTGCGCCTGGTTTTGTTGTGACGGACATGACAGGTGTTCTTAATGATCAGCAAAAAGAAGCGATTCTTGGCAAAATTCCCCTAGCAAGCCTTGGCGATGTTGAAGACATCGCTGCGGCAGCGGCATTTTTGCTTAGCGCAGATTCAAAATACATCACCGGCCACACGCTCAGTGTGAACGGTGGAATGTACATGTAGAAAACTATTAATTTAATTTTAAACCGGAGGAAGTAAAATGATGGCAACCGTACAACCTAAAGTAAAAGAAGTAATCGTTGAGCAGCTCGGCGTAGATCCTGAGCGTGTGAAACCCGAAGCTTCGTTCATCGACGACCTTGGCGCTGACAGCCTCGATATCGTTGAGCTCGTTATGGCCATGGAAGAGGAATTCGGCATTGAGATCCCGGATGAAGATGCGGAAAAACTCAAGACCGTTCAAGACGTTTGCAACTATTTGCAGACCAAGGGAAAGGCTTAATACAGCACTGATTCCAATTCGTGCAGAACTTGAGCGTCGGCGCTTGGCCGACGTTGCGGTTATTGGCGAAATTGATTCCTGTAGCTAACGAGTAGACTTGATGCCTAGAACCTTTCGACTCGGCCTAATGGATGAGGCCCCGAAAAAGGCCCCGAAAAAGGCTCGAAAAAGGCTCGAAAAAGGTTAGACAGGCTAACGAGGTTGAGATGAAGGACATTCCGCAAAACATTTATCAGCGCTCATTCAATCCAAAAACCTATTCCCAGCCCGCGGGCGAACGACGCGTTGTCATTACAGGGATGGGTATGGTGACCCCTTTAGGTCTCAATCTCGAAGACAGCTGGAAGAATGCAGTCGCGGGTCAGTCAGCGATTGATCGCATCACGCAGTTTGATCCAGCAGCGTTTGATGTGCACTTCGCAGGAGAGATCAAAAACTTCGACCCCTCTCCCTACATTGAGAAAAAAGAACAAAAGAAAATGGATCGCTTTATTCATCTGAGCATGGCTTCGGCACAGATGGCGGTTCACGACGCCGGCATTAACTTTGACGAAAAACTGGGCCAGCGTAGTGGCTGTTTGGTCGGCGTCGGCATTGGTGGCCTGGGGGCGATTGAGAATCAGCACAAAGTCATGCTCGAACGTGGTCCGAGCCGAATCACTCCGTTTTTCATACCCATGGTCATCACTAATATGGCTGCCGGAAATATTACGATAAAATACGGACTTAAGGGGCCCAACTATTCCGTGACCAGCGCCTGCGCCAGCGGCGCTCACTCGATTGGCGAAGCCACGAGCTATATTCGTCGGGGTATTTGTGATGTGATGTTGGCCGGCGGAGCTGAATCCGCCGTCTGCCCCATGGCGATTGGCGGCTTTGCAGCGATGAAAGCTCTTTCGACTCGAAATGATCAGCCTAAAATGGCGAGCCGCCCCTTCGATCGCGATCGCGATGGTTTTGTTTTAGCTGAAGGCGCTGCGATCGTCGTACTGGAAGACTACGAACATGCCGCTCGTAGAGGGGCTAAAATTTATGCTGAGGTCGTTGGCTACGGTGCGACTTCCGATGCTTTTCACATGACCAACCCAGCTCCAGGTGGCGCTGGTGGCGCTCATGCGATGAGCCTGGCTCTCGAGAACGGGCGCCTGAATCCTGAACAAGTCCAGTACATCAATGCCCACGGCACAAGTACGCCTGCCGGTGATGGCCTGGAAACCCAAGGTATCAAAACCGTCTTTGGTGATCATGCCCGTAAACTCTGGGTGAGCAGCACCAAGAGTATGATGGGTCATAGCTTGGGCGCTGCCGGCGCGATCGAAAGCGTGTTCGCAGTGATGGCTCTAAAGACCAACATTGCACCGCCGACGATTAATCTTGAGAATCCAAGTGATGACTGTGATTTGGATTATGTTCCTCACAAAGCACGCGACGGCAAGTTCACCCATGTACTCAACAATAGCTTTGGCTTTGGCGGCACTAACGCTTCGTTGATTTTTGCCAAAGTTTAAGTAATCGCCATCAGGAACGCGGCGTCTTGATCTGTCGGTCTGGAGGCGCTATTCCTTTGTAAGTTCGAAAGGATACACGCAAAATGTCGATCACCACTCCATCCTCGGTTACTCCCGTCACCTCTTCGGAATGTCTGAAAAAAACCGACCCTGAATTACATGACTGGCTTCTTCACGAAACCGATCGCCAGAAGTTCGGCCTCGAAATGATTGCGAGCGAAAACTATACCTCGCAGGCCGTTATGGAAGCTCAAGGGTCTATTCTCACTAATAAGTACGCCGAAGG
>SXRI01000457.1 GCA_005793615.1 Bdellovibrionales bacterium | reverse complement strand
TTGCCAGGCCACAAAGAATCGTCGAAAGAACGAACAATCCAGCCACGCGTTCAAACTTATTGAACTTAACCTTCATGCCGCCCCCTTTCTTTCTTCAAATCGAGGTTTTCCCTGTTCGATAAATAGAAAGTCGCACCCCAGCCAGTGAGGCCATACCTCGTCTCGACTGGTCAGAAACACGTGTTTGAGCCCACCTGCTTCGCGACGTTCTTGAATCATCCGCACGACTTTACGGCTTGCGTCCATGCCGATCCAGGTAAAAGGGTCATCCATGATCATCATCTGTGGCTGCATAATGAAGGCGCGCAAAACGCAGATGAGTTTTCTTAGGCCACCTGAAACGAGAGCCGGACGCTGCTGCGCCTGGCGCTCAAAACCAAAATCAACCGCCAGATTTTTCGCCTGCTCATGAGCTTCATCCATGGAGCAAACCTTATGATACAGAAGCGGCAGAATGAGATTGTCATGAAGAGTGCGATTGGCAAAGAGACCGCCAAAATCAAAGCTGTAGCCCATTTTACTTCTGTAAGGGAGAAACTCCTCGAAACTCATCTCTGAGGTATCGCGACCGTTAATCACTACGCGGCCCGTTTGCGGTTGAATCAATACTCCAAGAAGTTTTAGAAAAGTACTCAATCCCGCTCCGCCGCTGCCGGTGATGTAGATATTGAGCCCCATCGGCACATCAAAAGTAAGATTGTCGAAAACCGGGCGCTCGTTGTCGTAAGAAAAGCTGAGCCCCTCAAAGCGGATGCTCTCGATCAACTCAACTTTCTTTTGCCCTCGGAAGATTATATCGTACATCAGAACAACCCCAGCCTAAGAATCTGGTTGAGATAAAAGAGCGTCGTGATTGTTAAGTTAAACCCTGTCACATAGATGATTGCGTTCACGACGGCTTTTGTTGTCACTTGCGGCACCTCATGCGAGCTCTGCTGCACCAAGAGACCCTGGTGACAACCGACAACAAAGATGATCAAACCGCTAAATCCGTTCTTAAGAAAAAACAGTCCCACATCCTCAAGGGTCATGGCTTCAGCAAGAGACGCCGCAAAAAACTGAAAGGTCATGTCGTGAATTACTCGCGTCACCAAGAAGCCACCGGTAAGGGCGATCACGTTAAAGAAAAATGCCAGGCAAAGAACACTGACGACTCCGCCAACAATCCGTGGGAATACAATGTACGACAGTGGGTTGATACCCATGGATTCAAGCGCCTCAATCTCACGGTTCACTCGCATGTTACCAATTTCGCTGGCCACTGCGGTTCCTGAGCGTGCGATCACGATCAGCGCGGTCACCAGCGGCCCCACTTCACGCACGATAACGACGATCAAAAGGTTGCCGAGCATCGACGCTCCACCCAGAAGCGATAACTGCATAGAGCTTTGCAAGATGATGATACCGCCCGTGGCGAGCGCCAGCACCGTGATCAGAGGCATGGCCTGCCAGCCGGTGAAGTAAATCTGCGAACCGATCACGCCAAGCACCGTGCGTAAGCCCTGCGACTGATCGTAGATCGCCGCGCGCAGACTCAAGTACACCATTAGGAATACTTTGAAGGTGTAACTGACCGAATCGGTAATGTTCCTACCTAAAGCATCAACCTGCGCCCAAAAGAAGTGTTGCGCGTGGGAAAACTGCCGGTAGGCAAAGGAATGAGAATGATTTGATGGAGTCTCCATGCTGGTTATATCGGCTAACCAGAACAAATCCTCACTCGGCCTTTGGGCTGAAATTAAAATTCAGACAATTGGCGAGCTGGATTTTGAGCGAGATCAATAGGCCCAGAGAGAGTAAAACAAAGCCTTCAAGGCCTCGATCGAGACCTCAGTCCAGCCCGGCTCTACCGAGCCGGCAATGACGGCACGCGGGACAATCGGATAGCCCGGCGGGAACTCCGCACGAAAAGTATTGAGCGCACGTCGCATATGGGTACGCGAAGTGATCAAAATCAAATCACGGCAGCGAAGAGCCTCGACCAGAGGCAAGGTCTGCTGTGCATTTCCGAAAGTCGTGCGTGAGCGTCTTTCGAGTATCACGTCAGAGTCATGGATTTCTCCATAAAACGGCCATAGCGGAAGAATATCCCGCCACCCGGCCTGCGGATGAACTCCGGAAATGATCAACTTCTGGACAGAATGGCGGGTTAGAAGGTCAATGCCTTCGCGAATTCGATGCGGCCCGCCCGTCAACACCACCGCGCAATCGGCTGCGCTGTCTTCGGTCCAACTCGATATCGGTTGAGTCGAAATATGGCGAATTTCACGGATGAACGCCCATGTGAAAGTAACGACGAGAACCGCAATCAATAACGTCGTCGCCCGACTCAACGATCTGAAAGCGCGATACCACGAAGGATCTCGCGGCTTAGGTTTCTCACTCGCCAGCTTTTCGCTCGCCGTCTTATCCTTTGCGTCGTCTTGAACGTCTGCACTCACGCGAAACTAGTTTCGCATGGCTGTGACTTCGATTTCAACCCTCACGCCACGCGGAAGTCCTGCGACCGCCACTGTGGAACGCGCCGGCGGCGCCTTTTGAAAGTACTTTCCATAAACTTCGTTTACTGCCGGAAAATCGTTCATGTCGATTAGAAAGATGGTCGTCTTCACCACATGTTCAAATCCCAAATCGGCAGCCTCTAAGACGCAGTTGATGTTCTTCAGAACCAACTCCGCCTGCTCCTTGATGTCGCCGTTAGAAACCTGACCGGTCAAGGGATCCAGAGCGATCTGTCCGGAGCAAAAAAGAAAACCTCCGACTTCAATCGCTTGCGAATAGGGCCCAATTGGCGCCGGCGCTTTTTCAGTTTTGTGAACTCGTTTTGCCATTTCTCGTATCCTCGCTCCCGGCATCGCCGGAAATTCTTATGTTAAGCAGATTTATTATCGCTCAAAAATAGAAAATCATTCCTGCGCGGATCGGGCTATCACCGTAGGTACGAAAGCGTACCGAACTCGACATCGACGTCACACCGATCCCGGCCTCAAAACTAAAGCCAAGATTATCCAAACCCGCAAAGAAGAACTCCGTGCCCGCAAATCCCGCAAGCTCAAAGCCCGACTGGTTGCTACCAGCGACCTCCATGCTCAAAATTCCGGCACCGGCGCCCATGTAAAAATGCAGATTTTCTTCATGAAAAACCACCCGATGAATTCGTGCCATCATGCCAAAGCGCGAACTATCTTTTTGTGTATCGACAGCCATGACTCCTGAAAGACCAAGATCCGCGCCGGGGTAATACTGCAAAGCCAAACCAGGTAAATTGTCGCTCGAGAACTGGCTTTTGAAGCCCACTCCCAAGCGATTGGTCATGTCTTTGGCCTCAGCCGAGTCGATCGAAAAAACAAACAAGCAAACTAGGCACAAAGCCGCCAACCCAATACTACGAACTCGCGTCATCAAACAAACCTCCGAAAGGACCAATTAACTCTCAATTCACCTTGGATGAGCAATAAAAAACAACGTCTATCGACGCACCACTAACATCA
>SXRI01000456.1 GCA_005793615.1 Bdellovibrionales bacterium | reverse complement strand
GCGGCTTGAACCGCTGGCTGCGCGGTGAGCGAGCGAAGCAGCTCTCAGGGATTTCGCGAGTTGGCGCGGTCGGAGTGGCGAGCGTCGGTGTTTTGATTGCCGTGATCAATGCCCGTGGGTGGCGGCCTTACGTACCTCTCGTTGATCATTCGATAAGCGAAGCCACTGGTCTATTTTCACCGGACTTGAAAGCGCCGACGTTGGGAGCAGTGCTTGCCATACCCTTGGAGAAAGTTTTCGGGGCAGCGGCACCGGAGTCGATGCCGGTAGAAGGACTAATCGGTCTTGAGAACGCCCAAGCGGCCCCTGAAGAAAAGTTAAGATCCGCTTCAGGTGGTTGGTGGATTTTGGATGCATCCAAAGGGGTTCACTCCAATCATTTGGAGTTCGTTCGCAAACATTTCGGAGATCTTCACGAAAGATCTGGGGAGGAAAAGAGCTCGATCTGTTGGCGTCGAACCCCTGCCTTTCCCTTGGTCACTGGCAACTGCCAGGAACGTTTGGTTCGCTTTATAGTCGACGCCCGCCCTAGTGATTTGGCCCGAACCGCCGCTGGCGAGACGACCGCGTCTCTTAGGCGATTGGGCGAAATCAATGTCGTGCTCGTCACGCATGGAGGGGATTTTTCCGTTAGTGGAGCCGCGGCAACACAAGAGGAGAAATGCCTTGGCGCGCTTTCGCGTCGACAGGCTTGTGCGCTGGTTGAGCTTCTTCCAGGTCCTTCTCTCTTTGCTCTTTCTGTTGTCAGTAACGATCCTGTTGGCAAACAGGCGCTTGAAGAGTTTCGTCTTGCGCATGGCTCTAGTGTCGTCAGAGCGCTGACGGAGTTTGGGACTTGGAGTGTTCCGCAACCTACGGACCGTGAGTTTCTTCAGGGGACGAAATGGTGTCCAGGATTAGATCTCAACTCAGGTGCGGAGTCGAAAGTTGAAATTGCCAATGTTGGTTGGCTCAAGGCGGAGCTCGTGAATGTTACCTCACACGATGCTTTGCTGCGTACCATACGGAAGTTCACGGACCATGTGGCGTGTCCGGGTATGTTTCAAATCGAGCTACCCAAACTCAATTTGAATGATCCGCTACCTGGTGCACGAACTTTTTTGCAGAGGTTGCGAGAGGAGCCGGTTTGGTTGACCACACCTTCCAGCTACGCTTATCGAGCTAATCATATCAAAAACATCAACCTCGCCTATGATGCCAATCACCGCGTTCTATGGCTTAAAAGTCGAGAAAAGGTTGAACAGTTAAGCGTGAGTATTATCTTGCCGCAGGGTTTTCCGGAAGAACTGTTGATGGATGTTGCGGCCGTAGGCAGCGCGGGCGGGTGGCGAGTGAACAGCATGGGAACGAAGGCTTTTCGAATTTCGTTCGACGAGGTTTCCGATGTTTCGTGGGTGGATCTCGATAGAATCTTTATTCAGTTACGAGATCCGCAATTAAAATTGTCGAGTGTTATGGCGTCTGTTGGAGTCATGTTCTCGCTCTTGGTCTCTTATTTAGTGGCGGCGGCACTGGGATTGGTGCAGGTTTCCTCACCGAGTGCCAGCGTAAGAAATCGTTGGTTCGCGACGTTCGTCTCGGTGTTTTTCATTTGTTTTGTTCTTATCTTTGTCAGTTTTCAAAATGCGCGAAAAATCGCTGGTGGTGAAGCCTCGGTTGTGTCGATCGACAACCCGCTCGCACCCCATCACTTCTTCATGCATGAATGGCCCGAGACTTGGTTTGATAAGAATCTGAATTTGCGGACGGAGAAAGTCACTGGTCTTGCTCAGGACGAGAAGGCAAAGCTAACTGTGGTGCGCGAACGAGCGAAGTTTGAAATTCGACCTGCGGCTTCGCCCAAACCTGTATTTGTTTGGGAAGATATTCGCGCCCGAAACTTCTATTTCCGTCGCACTACTGAGTTTGCTGCATTGATACTTGGCTGGCAGGGTATTGCGGCCAACGATCGTACTCGATGGAAGTTCTTGGAGCAGGCGCAGTTGAGGTCCAATGTTCTGCCGAACGATGCGATTTTGATAGCTCCCGAGTTGGCGTTTATATCCGATGACGAGTTAAAAGAACTCGAGGGTTTTGTCGAACGGGGAGGTACACTCCTTTTTGCCTTTGCGGTGGCCGATGATGCGAGTTTGCTTGAGCATAGCCGCCTTAAAGGTCCATTGGCGGAGGCTTTACGTAGCGTCGGTATGGGTACAGAGCTGGTAACTTCCTATTCCGAGATCATGGAGCCGGGTTTTACGGTTGATGCGATTACCACTCGACATCTTGTTAGTAGTTCAAATGGGAGCATGTTTGGCGGTTCAAATTGGATCAGGGGTAGAAAGTACAAGTCTGTAAATCTTGTGTTTCTCGGAGTGCAGCCACTGGATTCGCGAAGCCAGGCGCTGACGGCAGCAATCGTACATCGACTTCAAGGTGATCGATTGGCTCTCAGTGATGTGGGCGAATGGTGTGCGACAAGTTTGTTGGTAAAACCCTTCGCGTCTGAAGAACGTCTGACGAAGTTTGTCGATGAGGTCAAAGATGTAGGCATAGAGGCAAGGTGGCTGGTTGATCCCAATGCCTTTATCAATCTGGTGCCGACGTGGGGAAGTCGCTTTGTTCGCGATGGAGTCGCTTTTATGGATGATGGAACCGTTGAGGGGCGTTTCGTCGCACAGAAGTATTGGTCCCAGTTTCTTGAAAAGTATAAACTTGGAAAGCTCCCAATGGTTTTGGTGAGTGAACGCAAACCACTTCCTGGAATGCACGGAGGACCCGAGGTGGAAATGATTCCAGTACGTACCGTTGATCTCAACTCAAGTGATCAGGAGCGACTTGTGCAAGTTTGGTTTGCTGAGTGCGGAGCAGGACTTGCTTTGCCACGGGTGATTTCGAACGGACGTTCTAGTGATCTCGATCGGTTCGTTGCACTTTTGCGGGCAAGTGAATTTAAATCAATCCAGCCGCGCGGATTTGAGACTTATTTACGACGTAGTGTGCTTGCCGAAACATCATCATCGATTCGCGTTTTGAAGTTTCGCGATGATCTGCCGACTCAATTCGAGGTCGGCCAAAAATAGAGTACCCTAACCCCCGCCGATGACTCTCTGGGGGGCGGGGTGAGAGTGACAGCGAACCTTATCGCTGATTTACTTCGCGAGTTTGACGATGCGGAGATAAGGCTTCACGGTTTTCCAGCCTTGCGGAAATTTCTGTTTCGCTTGTTCATCGTTGACCGCAGGTGGAATGATCACGTCCTCTCCAGGAGACCAATTCGCCGGGGTCGCGACCGAGTGTTTGGCGGAAAGCTGGCAGGAATCGAGCAGCCGAAGGATTTCGTTGAAATTCCTGCCGCTGGTCGTCGGGTAGGCCATCATGGCTTTGATCTTCTTATCCGGTCCGATCAGATACAGCGTGCGGATCGTGGCGTCCGGAGCATCTGCAGGAAGCATGTCGTAGAGTTTCGCGACCTGCAGGTCAGTGTCGCAAATCATCGGAAAGCTGACGGCGGTTCCTTGCGTTTCCTCGATGTCACCAGCCCACTTCGCATAGTTTTCGGAGGTATCGACGCTGAGTCCGATAAGCTTCGTATTGCGGCGCTCAAACTCCGCTTTCATTTTGGCGAGGGCTCCGATCTCGGTGGTGCATACTGGGCTAAGGGCTTTTCGATGCGAGAACAGAACGGCCCAACTGTCTCCGAGCCATTCATGAAAATTGATTTTTCCCTGAGTGGTTTGCGCCGTGAAGTTGGGAGTTTCCGAGTTGATTCGTAGTGACATGAGAATTCCTTCCGTATGTGACGTTCATGGTAGCTCGAGATTTCCAACCAAAACAAGGTCGGGAAGTGATGCGGCGAGCGAAGGTATCATTCGGCGAAGTTTATGAAATAGGGTACCCCGACCCCTTCGATGACTCTCCGGGGTTCGGGGTTAGGGTGTGTCGAACTCTCTCTTCTAAGGAACAGAGCTAAAATTTAATCGCCTGAATCACTCGAAATATGTTGGTAATTCAATGGGCGAGATAACCACTGGCTCGGTAGTTGATTCTGTTGTCGAATCCCAACCGTTACCATCAGTCACTTGCGTGCTTTCGGGTACAGGGGGCGCCTCAGGGGTCGGGGTCGCCTCAGGGGCGGGTGTCGCCTCAGGGGTCGGTATCTCGAGTCGGTCGAGTGATTTGAGTTTTAAGACCGGCTTCAATAAACATCCACCGTTTCCTGTTAGCACAATCGATTTATGGGCATCAAAATCAGCCACTAACGCGTAGTTGAAACCGCTTTCAACTTTCACGGGTTGATTGACGATGAATTTGATACCGGTTTTCTCCGCGCTCGGTGTTTTCAAGTCGCAGCGCGAGCCATCGGACTTGATGATGTAGTTACCTTCATTCTCGAGAACTAGCCGAAACTGGGAGACCTCGATGTCGTGGGCCAAAATAAGGTCAGCAAGAGGAAGAGTAACACCATTTTGCAGTGTCAGAAGATCCACCGGACCGAGATTTTGACTAAGATTGATCCATGCTTCTCTGCCGCCCTTTGAAACACGGAGCTGGGCGGACTTTATATTGACGATGACCGAACTCAACTGATCGTTAGGTGCGTCAGTTAAACTCACGCGAAAGTTCTTTCCCGATGTTGCGAATAGAGAGGAGCTACTTGAATGGCTACCCGAAATCGTGGGCCCGCAGGCCGCAAAGACCAGGACAGTGGTAAGAGCAGTTGGTGCGAAATACGTGCGAATCATGGTTTCCTCCTCAGGCTTCTCAGAGGCATGACGGTTGATCGAGGCAAAAGATTTCGCACGACTGAAAGTTCTCACATCGAGAGGACATGTTGCCAATACTGTCTAAACAATGGCGAAATTTCAGATGCAAAACGCTACCAATGAGAACGGCACGCAGGTTGCTATAGCCATGGTATCCGCCGAGCAAGAGTTTGGCGGCAACCAAGCGCACCACGTTGCGCGTCAACCATACCGAAGGAGTGATTATGAACAGATTTAGTTTATTGCAGCTTGCGGCACTCATTCTTGGTTTCACTATGGCTTCTGCGGCAAACGCGGCGGCGGATAGTGTCAAGATTATCGATTTGGATAGCGGTGAAGAATTGATTGCGCCCGTGGCACCTTTGCCAGAACGTCCATTACCACCTCTAAGGCCCTTGCCGCTGTGTCGAAATTTGCCGGATTTGGTAGTGAGCTCGTTGCCTCAGCCCGCTTTTGACCCGGCCACCCGTGGTTCGATCATCAAAGCGGTGGTTCGCAATCAAGGTAGGGTAGCGACCTCGGCCTTCATCGTTCGGCTGATAGTTGATCGTACCACGAGTGTTAATGTTGTGGTTCGTGGGCTTGCGGCAATGTCATCGACGATAGTGACCTTCCGAATTCCATTCTGGGTTTACAATCCCGATGCGCAGTACACCGTCACTGTCGATGCGACGGGACGTATCCGTGAATGTAACGAAGTCAACAACAGCAAGTCTTTCTTTGGCCTCGGCTGACCTCAGTTCATTTATGCTAGTCACTTGATCTTTGCGAGGGGGATCGAGCCCCCCTCCCGATCTTTTGCGAAGTTTGGTATTGCCATCGGCGCCTGCTTGAATGGTTTAATATAGACAGCAAAAGGCGGGAGAGAGTCATGAATAGTTTTAAGACGGCGGTTATGGGTGCGATGCTTTTGTTCCTGTGCTTCAGTGCGCAGGCGGTCGAGTCCCAAAACAAAGCTCAGAATACAGTAAAAACCGACGCCGATCCGGGCCGTTGGCAGTTGATGACTCTCATGCATACCTTTGAAAAAGAACTGACCAAGCTTCGACCTTATCTGGTTGCCGACGAAAAATTCAAAGACCCTGCTAACCGGGCGGAGATTCAAAAATCTCTTAAGGTCCTTGAGGAGTCGGTAAAGGGTGATCGCCCGGCGACGATCGAAGGGAACCCTAATTTCAGTCTGAATTTTTCACTGATGTCGTATCATGTACAACGGTTGATCAGGGCCTTTGATCATGGCGGCTTTGAAATCGCCCGTCGCGATCTCAATGCGACCGCACATTTCTGTGTGACTTGCCATACACAGATCCCGACTCCAAAAGGTTCTCTCGCTGGGCTCTGGATGGGGCCCGAAACCGAGGCCGCGACTTTTGAGAATGCAGAATTTCTTTTCATCACTCGTCGATTTAAGGCGGCGCTTGAAAAATATGATGAACTGGTGCGCAAGTTTCCAAAGTCCGGCTTGAAATCCGAACAGGTGGGCGAGGTATTTAACCGCAAGTTGGCATTGTTTGCTCGCGTGATGCGCGATCCGCACGAGGCGGTCATAAACTTCAAAAAGGATCTCGAGAACAAAGAGCTACCCGCCGAATTTCAAACAAATCTGAAAACGTGGATTTTGGCGTTTGAATCGTGGAAGGCTGAGAAAACAAAGATCGACAGTATGAAGATTGACGAACTTGTGGCGTTCGCCAATAAAAACCGACCGACGGCAGATACCCGAAAACTTACGTCCTCTGATCCAGAGCTTGTACGTGCATTGCGTCTGTCAGGTAAGCTTTACGAATTTTTAACCAAGGATCCGGGCGGAAAACACAGTCAGGAGATTCTACTCAATCTTGCATTAATTGAAAAACAGCTCTCGCAACTTTACTGGTACTCGCTCTACCAATCGTATCTTCGTGAATGTGTCTTGAAGTATCCGAAAAAACCTCTGACCAAGACCTGCTTTGATCTCTATGAAGCGGATGTCAAGGAGCAGTTTGCCTCGGAGCTAGTCAGTTTGCCCAGCGATGTGCGCAATACCATCGAGGTTCTACGCCGAAACCTCTGAACCTCGTGGCAAAAGTGAGTTCTTTGTACTCCGCGGCATCAACGCCTGAGTGCGTCTTGAGATTCTCAGCTTTTCGTATCGGAATAGAGACGTTGCGTTCTGTTGACGAGCAAAAGTGAGGATCAAATGGAGCTTCTCTTAGGAATTTTGATTTACTTCTTTTTCCGCTGCATTTTGGCCGGTTTCTATACCGTCGATCAAAACGAACGCGCCGTGAAAACCTCGTTTGGTCGGGCCGAAAGAACAGGTGAGATGCGCACCACGAAGCTGCCGATCGCCGCGGCCCTCACTGAAGATGAGCGTTTACGCTATGATTTTCCGGTGATTCAGGCTATCGGTCCCGGGTTGCATTTCAAAATGCCATGGGAAAAAGTTTATAAAACTTCGATCGCCACGGAAACTATCAACATGGCACTTGATCCCGAGACTCGATCGGCGAATCACAACGGAACGGTGCTCGAGGCCGTGACTCGCGACCAACTCAATATTGGACTCCGTGGTCAAATTCGCTACCGGGTATCTGAACAGAATTTATATGCATATTTTTTCGGCATTAAAAATCCGATCAATCACATCATGGGTTACTTTGTTTCGATTTTGCGTGAAAAGATCGCCAATTTCGAAAGTCAGGCGCGTAGTGAGGGTGGAAGCACGGCGGCCGGCATACACATCAGCGATTCGGTTTCGATCAATGATTTGCGCAAGAATTTGCGCGAAATCAATGATGGGATGTTGCGTGAGAGCGCGACTTCGGCGGCACGCTACGGAATTCATCTCGAAGCTTCGCTGATCACGGGAATTGAGCCACCGACCGAAGTCGAATCGGCGTTGGCGGCAATCAACACCGCTTACAATAACGTTTCCTCGGAAATCAGCCTTGCCAAGGCCTCGGCCGACCAAACAATCGTACTTTCTAAACGTGCGGTTGAAATCGAAACACTCAAGGTTCAAGCCGAGGTGGAGCCGCTGATGGCCTTGGCTAACCAGCTGACGGAGCTTCGCAAAAACGGGCCAAGTGTTTTGGGCTCCTTTGTCCGTAACGTCAGACTCGGTCTTTTTCAAAAAGCCAAAACCGTGATTGTCGAGCGGTAAGGAGAGCGCATGTTAAGCCTTAATATGATTATCGGCGGTTTTTTTGGCGCCTTGGTGTTTGAGCACTTTATTCTTAAAGTTTTGAAGTTCTTTTGTTTCTACACAGTGGTGCAAGAAGGTACTTCGAAGGTCTACGTCCTCTTTGG
>SXRI01000455.1 GCA_005793615.1 Bdellovibrionales bacterium | reverse complement strand
TTCCTGAAGGCGCCGATCATGTCACGCACCGTCCCGTAGTTAACTTCGCCGTCGGTTATGAAAAAGCGGTGCGCGACTGGCTCACACTACGCTTGGGCTTTTTTTCCAACCTCTCCTCACATCCGGAGCCCGACATCAGCAGTCCCATTCGCCAAGGTGATCATGTCGATATGAATGGGTTTTCCGCGAATTTCCAGATCAAGACTCATCAAAACACCACCTTCTCTTTTGGTGGCTACTACACAGGCGGCCGAGGCACCTCAACTGAACTCGTGGGCAATCAAATTACCGTGGTGCCGGAGAGTCAGGCCACCTACACCATGCTGGTCGCCACGGGTTTTGCCTTTTAGAGTGACTCATCTAGTCACTTAGAGCCCCTGACTCGGCTTCGCGCGCAAATCGTGCTATACTTTGCACTTAAAAAACTGGGAGGTCGCAATGTCTACGCCCATTCGCTTATTAACTCGAACCCTTCGCATTCTCTTACTTGGAGCGATGTTTTTTTTCGCCATGACCGCAAATGTGCACGCGCAAAACCCTAGCGCTCACGACGAAGCCGTACATCGGCAGGATTTCAAGAGTCTTCTCTTGAGCATTGCTGAGCGCTCGCAGGCAACTCCGCTCGCGTGCGAAGAGAAAGCCTACGACATTCCCAAACGCAAACTCGCCTATAAGCTCACTCTCAGCAATGAACCTCAGTATCAGGATGCTTTCTTCATTGGTTTTTCGGCCATCGATCAAGATCGAAAGTGGTCAACCCTGATTGCCTACGAGGGTAAACAAAATTGGGTGATGGGAACCCTGAAGGTGCTTGAGAGTAACGAAACCGTGCTTTACCAACACTCTTTTCGCGGTTACTACAACGACGTTACAGAAGTACTTCATGGCAAAGAAGGCCCGCGCCAGCTTCGCTACTTTAAGCGTTTCAATGGCAATACCGTGTTCGAGGTCATCTGCCCACTTTGAGGAGGTTCTGCTGAGATGGTAAAAGGTTTTGTAGTCGGCACACTCGCGACGATCAATAGCATGATGACGCCATTTGGAGGGATTCAAAACCCCAATCTGCATACCTATCCGTTACAGCTACCCCAAATGAACCATACGCTGGGTCAACAGTGCGCCCGCAACCGCAGCAATATTCTTGTCATGAACATCGAGACCAGCGGCGAGCACCATATTACCTTGAGTATTCAAGGCCAGCTTTGTGAGAAGAACGGCGCTCTCCTGCCGGTGCAGTTTTCTGTCATCATTCCACAAGATTTGTTGGATCTGTCTTATCTACACAAGCTGCCCGATAATGCCTCGTACGTTGTTGCCAAGCTCCCCTCGCTAAAAGTGAGCGACACCGAACCACCGCTCTCTGCACAGAGCAGTGGTACACGCATCAAGATCACCAAGCGCCCACTTTCTCCCGATGGGCTCACGCCGATCTATTTAGAGTGGCTCCCTAATGATGCTGGTCAGATTGAACATGCCCCGATGACGGTATGGCTCGCGCCACAATCTTCCGAACAGACGGCACAGACAAGCTCGCAAGCACCTGGCGGCCCCCCGTGGGCGCGGATTGAATTTCCGGAATTAATTCGCCAATTCTCGGCACCGCTGTCAGTGTCGCGCGAAGTCCTTCCGACCTACCAACGCTAAAAACTGACAGCCTTCAACAAAGCAGAATCAGGAATGAGCGACAAGACTGCGAATTTTTTGAGCGATTTCACCAATTGATGAGCCCGGACCAAACACCGCCGCAACGCCCTGCGAGAGAAGCTGCTGAGCGTCGTCGTCGGGAATAATACCACCAACAAAAATAGGTTTGTTCACGCTCTGTTTCTTCATTAATTCTTGCACGGCCGTCACCAGTGGAAGATGCGCTCCCGAGAGAATCGACAAGCCGACTACATCGACGTCCTCTTGAAGGGCAGCAGCAACCACCATCTCTGGAGTCTGATGGAGTCCGGTGTAAATTACCTCAAACCCTTCGTCGCGAAGCCCTCGTGCCACCACTTTCGCGCCACGATCGTGCCCATCAAGCCCCGGCTTTGCGACCAGAACGCGAATGATCGTACTCGAAGTCGCACCCGAAGTTGAATTGGATTTCGATTGTGTACCGGTCATGAATTATGAGCTCCATCAGTTCTTTTTAGCTTGTCTTGCGTTAGAGATTATTACGATATTGAGTCCGCTAAGACAACGCTATAAGAAAACTCTAGAAGGCCACTCTCGTGGTCTCTGATAGACCACGCCAAAAGGCCGCGCCGTCTTTTTTTGTAAGGAGGTAGTTTCATGTCCGAATCGAATGCCAATGCCCGCCCCGCACTCACTGCTCTCAGCGAAGATGAAATTGCGTTCCGTGACGCAGTTCGTGACTTTGCCGAAGGCGAAATCAAACCGCTCGTTAACAAAATGGACGAAGAGGCTCAGTTGGACAAAGCTCTTCTGCCCAAGCTTTTTGAAATGGGCTTGATGGGAATCGAGTCTCCTGAGAAATACGGCGGCGCTGGTTCGAGCTTTTTTATGGCCTGCCTCGCCATCGAAGAAATCGCTAAAATCGATGGTTCGGTTTCGGTTCTAGTCGACGTGCAAAACACTCTGTGCACCAACGCTTTCATACGTTTCGCCTCTGATGAAATGAAATCCAAGTACCTGCCGAAACTCGCGCGCGAATGGGTTGGCGCTTACGCGCTCTCTGAATCCACCAGCGGGTCCGACGCCTTTGCGCTTAAGCTGCGCGCTGAAGATAAAGGTGACAAATGGGTTTTGAACGGCTCCAAACTCTGGATCACTAATGGTAAGGAAGCCTCGGTCTTCTTGGTTTTCGCCAACGTCAATCCGGCTGCCGGCTACAAAGGGATTACCGGCTTTATCGTTGAAAAGGACTTTAAGGGCTTCAGCGTCGGAAAAAAAGAAGACAAAGTCGGCATCCGCGCGTCGTCGACCTGCGAACTCTTGTTTGAGAATTGCGAAGTGCCGAAAGCCAATATTCTCGGCGAAGTCGGCAAAGGTTATAAGATCGCGATTGAGACCTTAAACGAAGGCCGCATCGGTATCGGCGCGCAGATGATTGGCATCGCTGCCGGCGCTTATGAGTCGACACGTAAGTACATTCAAACGCGTGAACAGTTCGGAAAGTCGATTTCGAACTTCCAAGGGATCCAGTTCCAACTTGCTGAGATGCGCGTGATGCTCGAAAGCGCACGCCTCATGGTCTACAATGCCGCTCGTTTGAAAGACGCCGGTGCCGACTTTATCGAATCAGCAGCGATGGCCAAGCTCCACGCTTCCCGCGCCGCTGAGAAGATCTGCTCGATGGCTATTGATCTCTATGGCGGTAACGGCTTCACCCGCGAGTACCCCGTCGAGAAGTTCTGGCGCGACGCTAAAATCGGCCAGATTTACGAAGGTACGAGCAATATGCAGCTGCAAACCATTGCCAAAATGGAACTCTCTTAAGCAAGCCTTCGGCACCCCCTTTCGTGGCGCCGAGCGTCTATCAAATCGGACCTGCTAAAATTTATCTAATTCCCCTTTCGTCTACCGAGCAGCGAAGGGGAATTAGGCGAATAAACTTCAACATTTCCTAAATCCACACCGCCCCCGATGAGAATCTCACAACCTGTGCTAGAAGCTCCGGGCAATGAGAGAAATACGAAATCTACTGATTA
>SXRI01000454.1 GCA_005793615.1 Bdellovibrionales bacterium | reverse complement strand
TTTACCGACGGCTCCTCTGTCTCGTTGATGCTTTATGCCTCGAGCTTGGCAGGACGCTTAGCTCACTACGAGGATGCTACTAAACTAGCTGGAGTTGTTATCGAAGCCTCACGTGAGGCCAGCGAAATCGATCGAGTCGCCACGCGCTTTACGTATTCAGGTTTGGTGCAGTTGTGGAGTCAGTCTCTCGAGAAGTGTATTAATGAGTTAGACTGCAATTACGCCGAGTCTCGAGCTAAGGGCCAGACGGCGGCAGCGATCATGTCAGCTCTTTATTCAGGCGCCTATTCCGTTTTTTCGAGTTCCTCGCTGACGGGACCTTTGGTTTCCAAATTGGACGATTTCCTAAGCCATATGTCCCAGCATCATAGTCAGGTTTTCTTTGATTCGCTCCTAGGTTATCGATTGGCAGTAAAGTCTTTATGCGGTGAGACCAGCTCTTTAGGCAGTTTTTCGACGCCGGAGCTTGCCGAGGATGACTTCGTAAAAAGGTTAAAGTCTCATTCAACACCCAATCCGCTGGCGTGGTACGGGGTCAGTCGTCTCTGGGTCGACACTATTTTATGTCGATATCAGGAGGCGCTCAATCATTTGCCGATTTCCGAGAGTTTTCTTGCCGCCGCACCGGCGGCTTACGGCACGGTCATTCATCGTTTTTGCGCGACGGTCGTAATGGCGGCGGTATACAAAAAGGCTGGTTGGAAAAAATGGAGTTACAAACTTGCGATGAGGCGTCATCTTCGGAGTCTACAAAGGCTTGCACAATTTCGCCCAGATAATTTTCTGACTCTCTACCTATTGGCGCGAGCCGAGTATGACCGCTCAAGTGGTCGGTATGACAAGGCCGCCGATGGTTATGTCGAGGTGATTTTCGGGGCCCGGAGAATGGGACTGATTCACATCGAAGCCCTTGCTGAGGAGCTGATTGGGAAGTTCAAGCGGGAAATCGGCGTGAATGGTCAGGCGGGTGAGCACTTTAAACGAGCTCATCAATTGTACATGCAGTGGGGGGCCCTTGCTAAGGCTCAACTGCTAGAGGGAGATCGGATCGTTTGCTCCACTACGGCGGAAAAGTTCGATGAGTACGAGGTTGAGCTGAAAATCGCGGCATAATCGCCGTCGGCGATGGCTCGACGATGTGGGGACCCATTGAGTTGGCCGATATGTATATCGCCGGCGAAGCGAAGCTGCAAAACGTACCGACTCAGGTGGTCAACGCCAATTACTCGGCTCCACCGGCCGCGTGTTCCTCGGCAGAAGGTGTGCCGGCGACTTCACCGGCGCAGGCGGGTTTCAACGGTATTCTCGGGGTTGGGCTCTTTAAACAAGACTGTGGCGCCAATTGTACCCAAGGAACCAACGGTATGTATTATTCCTGCGCCACGGGCTTCGGTCGCACTGCTTCCGGCAAACAATAACGGTGTGGTTTTAGAGTTCCCTTCGCTGGATCCGACGAGTGGAGGAACGACAACCATGACAGGAACGTTGACTCTCGGGATCGGCACACAAACCAACAACACTCCGGCCACCGTTACGACAATGCGCGCGGATGCCAATGGGCTTTTTCTCACGACATTCTTGTCGGCGACAAATAGCGATTTCGCCGGGAGTCCGTCAAAAGTGACGAGCTTCTCGATCGACAATGCCTATACCCTGTTCTTTGTAAACAACAGTGGCTTTAATCTTGTTCTGCCCACCCTTGCCTTTCCGTCACCGAGTCTACTCAGCGGGAGTTTTGATTGGGGATTACCGTTCTTTTTTGGCCGAAAGGTCTATGTGGGTATAGATGGCACATCATCCATGCTCGGGGCCGGACCGCATTGGGCATATTAGTTTCCTTAAATTAGCACTTGCGCGAGATGAAACAGTCTCTGTATGCTTTTTCTACAAATCGTTTAGTCATCAATAGAGGGAGAGTTGAAATGGTTTTTCTGGGTAAAATGGCTCTGGTTCTTGCCTTCGCTTCCGTGGCAGTTGTTTCCCAAGTTCGTGCAGAAGAGGCCGCTGGCGGTCCAAGTGATCAGCAAATCGCGCACATCGCAGTTACCGCCAATCAGGTCGACGCTGATGCCGCGCTCGTGGCACTGAAGATTTCAAAAAACAAAGAAATTCGCGCGTTCGCAGAACAGATGAAGAAAGATCATCTCAGCGTTCGCGATCAGGCCGTGGCTCTTGCGAAAAAACTGAAAGTTAGTCCTGAAGACAATGATACCAGCAAGGGACTAAAGTCGGGTGGCGATCAGAATCTTAAGAATCTCGGTACCCTGAAGGGTAAAGAGTTCGACAAACATTATATCGACCACGAAGTTGAGTATCACGAAGCCTTGATCAGCGCGATCGAGAAGGTTTTGGTTCCGAACTCCAAGAACGCTGAACTCAAAAAGCTGCTGGAGTCGATCGTTGCTCCTCTTAAGGCTCACCTTGAGCACGCCAAAAAAGTTCAGGCTGCGGTAACCAAGGGTTAATCGCTCACCGAGACACTAAGTCAGAAACAACGCTTTAGGGCGTTGTTTTTTTTTGAGACACGATCGCGTTTACCGGTAAATAATGTTACCGAGAGTGTGTCAAAATGGGACGCGAACGGCGGACGATCAGAACTAGACCAAGATCTTGGCGAAAGCGAAACCACTAGACCTATTGATAAGTGCGAT
>SXRI01000453.1 GCA_005793615.1 Bdellovibrionales bacterium | reverse complement strand
TTCGCTACGTGACTCCGCAATCCGCACCTACTTACATTATTCAAGGCTGGTGGGATACGATTGTCTTCCCAGCACAAAGCGCCAACATGGCCAATCGACTTATCGGGAACGGCGTCCCTACGCAACTCAATATGTTTTATGGCGGCCACTGGTTCCAATACCTCAATCCCACTTCGGAAAAGAGCAAAATCGACGAACAAGCTATTTACTGGATGTCGCGCTTGATGAAACCCTTCGGTTGGTGATCGTTATACTTCCAATTCTCTCTCTGCGATTTAAGAGCATTTGTGCTCTTTAATCGCAGAAGAGCCAACCAGAAGACCTAACCAAAACGATTGTCGGCCCCACTGCCGAATAATTAACCACCCCGTCGCTCCTCTTTATCAAAGCGATTAATTTAATATATCGGTGTATTTACAGCAGCTTAGCCAATCCACCGCCTGCTTATCTTTCACGGTACAAATCATGCACCTTCGGACAGGATTTCGCTCCGAAAAAACCTCATCCCGAGAGGATGCCGACTGTGAGAACTCTGACGAAACTCCTTACCCAGACCGCGCTTGTATTCACGTTTATGGCTGCAGTTTTTCACGTCGGCTCCACTGCAGCTCATGCTGCTGATCTCTATCGACTTGTGATCTCGGTGGACTGGGAAGGTGAAGAGATCGCCGAGCGCGATATTCGCACGATGGAAGAGTTTCGCGCCCGCCACCCGGAAGTCAAACTCGTACACTTTTTCAACGCCGCCTATTACACCGCGCCAGGCGCGGATGCCACTGAAATCAACGCAAAAGTTCGCCGTGTGATTCTCGCGCAAGACGAAGTCGGCCTTCATATTCACGGTTGGCAAGATCTTTTTGAAAGGGCCTTCGCGGCAAAAGGCCTGAAGAACTCGCGCTACATCGATACCGATGGTTGGAGTGGGCAAGACCCCATTCCCGGACAACGGGTTGGCCATGATATTCCAATCGAGCAATACTCGGTCGCCGAACTCGAAGCGGTCATCGCCTATAGCATCGATATTTTCCGGCAGAATGGCTTCACAGAGCCCATCCGAAGTTTTCGTGCCGGTGGTTGGCAAGCGGGTCCGAACGTACTTAAGGCGATTGAACGGCAAGGGTTTACGCTTGATAGTTCGGCAACAGTGCCCGAACTTCTCCGCGCTCGTGTCGGCGATGGCCCGCTTTTTCAAAAGGCCAATGCTCTTTGGGGGCCCGGCGCAGGGAACATTAAACTAGAAACACGCGAGTTCATCCTTCCCGGAACTCAACTTGTCGAAGCGCCGGGCGTGCTATTCGCCGACTATGTCGGCGACAACCACATTCGCCCTTATGTGAACGCCCTCCTTGAAGATGCGCGCAAAAATCCTCCCGCGGAACCCTTGACGATTCACCTCGCTTTTCACTCGGAGACCGCATTCAGCTATCTCGATCGAATTTCGGGAATGCTGGACATTCTCAATACCGAGTATTTAGCGCGACACCGGCTCCGTTTGACACCGACGACTCTCAAATTGCGTAAAGATTAATACACCTATCGAATTCATTCAAAGGGGCACGAAACCGTGCCGCCTTCGCTCCAGCGATAGGAATCGTAATCGCTCCATTTGCCGTCGGTGATCGAAAGAAGCGAAAGACGGCAAATCCATAGTCATCCTTATGTGGCCCAAGATCCGTGATACAAGCAATTGCCGGTGACGCACTCAAGCAGACCAAAATCGCAAGCAAGACCGCCCTTAAATTACGCACTCTCATACCCTCCCCCCTTTCGTGTCTCTCTATAACTGCATTGCAAACTTGCTACCAAAAAGGGAGAAGGCTCCTAGGTGACACCCGCGGTTTTTTTGTCTCAAACTGGTGGTCATTCTGCCTCAAAAAGATTTTGACTTGGCGTATTGATACTCTTTGGGCTATGAAACACGCTCAGGGGGCAACACAGCAAAAATGGCAAACAAAGAGATCTATCGCCTTTTGAGCGGCTACAGACAATTCCGCGAACGATTTTACTCAGGTGACGATACCACTTACTCAAAACTGACGAGTGGATGGCAGGGACCTAAAACTCTGATCATCGGCTGCTCCGATTCCCGTGTTGATCCCGCTATTCTCTCATCGGCAAGTCCTGGACAGCTCTTTGTTGTTCGTAACGTCGCCAACCTGGTGCCGCCCTTTGAATCAGGTGGCGGTTTTCATGGCGTGAGCGCGGCGATAGAGTTTGCCGTGATCAACCTCAAGGTAGAAAACATCATTATTTTAGGCCACCGCCAGTGTGGTGGCATACGCGCTTTGCTTTTTCCAGAAGCAACACAAGCCGGCGGCTTTGTGCAACAGTGGGTTGCCATCGCCGAAAAGGCTAAAGTTCGCGCAACCCAACTCGTCGGCACCGAAGACCAAAATGCCCTTTGGCGCCAATGTGAGCTTGAGAGTATTCGCACGTCACTCGAAAATTTGCGCCTCTTTCCCTTCGTACGTGAGGCCACTGAAACCCGGCAACTCACGCTTCACGGCATTTATTTCGATATTGAAAACGGTGAATTACTAGAGCTCAATCAAGAGGCCGGAACCTATTCAGCTATTGATCTTTAAGTTCACGTTCGAGAAAGGGACAAATCGAACGCCACGCCTCATTCATGTGTTTCTCCTGGGGAAACATATGCTCTCCCCCGTCAATCATGACGAGTTGATCACCTGATTCTGCGCCTTTGAGTTTCTTCAACTGCTCTTGCAACCACGCTGAGTGTACAGTGCGTATTTCGGTTAAGGCGCCCGGCTGTTTCGGTTCGATTCCGCCCGGCTATCGGAGCGTCGCGACGCTACTGATTT
>SXRI01000033.1 GCA_005793615.1 Bdellovibrionales bacterium | reverse complement strand
CCGTGTGGTCCGTGCTCAGAAATTTTCTATGACCACGGCCCTGAAGCGGACGACCCGGACTATCCGTCCACCATGGGCGGTGACGGCGATCGCTACGTCGAGATCTGGAACAACGTCTTCATGCAATTCAACGAAGATGGCACCGGGCGCACGTCGCTCCCGAAACCCTCCGTCGATACCGGAGGCGGCTTGGACCGTTGGGCGGCGATGTTGCAAGGTAAACCAAACAACTATGATACCGATGTTTTTCAGCCGATCATCACCAAAGCGGCGAAGATCTCAAAGAAGGATTATGTTTCGGATTTGCCGACCCTTCGCAAAAACAAAGAACTGCGCGAAAATGTCGCGGCGATGCGCGTGGTGGCTGATCACTCGCGCGCCACCGCCTTTTTGATTGCCGATGGCGTGATGCCTTCCAACGAAGGACGCGGTTACGTTTTACGCCGGATCATGCGTCGAGCGATTCGCTATGGCCGAACACTCACCGACGATCCATCGCTTTTCGTACAAACAGTGGGCGTCGTGATTCAGGAGATGAGCAGTTTCTATCCTGAACTCTCACGCGCACGCGAACTGATCACGACCACGGTGACGGATGAAATCAGCCGCTTTCTGACGACGCTCGATCAGGGTACGTTGATCCTCAACGATGAATTGAACAAACTCTCCGGTCGCGGGAATAAGACCGTGGGTGGTGACGTCGTCTTTAAGCTTTATGATACCTTTGGATTTCCCGTGGATCTCACGCGCTTGATGGCGGTCGAAAAAGGTTTCGCGATCGATGAAGACGGTTTTACCAAGAATATGGAAACCGCGCGCGAAACCTCGAAGGCGTCATCGAAGTTCAAGGCCCTGTCGGCCGATGCCGCTCATCTGGTGAAACTCTCGCAGACGGCACGCGATCAAAGTGGCAATACTCGATTTCTCGGCTATAAGAGCACGGCGGCGCAAGGTACTTTGCTTCTGATGTCCAACGGCTTCGAGATCAAAAAGGAATTGCGCACCGGTGACCAAGGAATCGTGATCTTCGATCAAACTTCTTTCTACGGAGAAAGCGGCGGTCAGGCCGGCGACCAGGGAGAAATCCGCGCCTCCGACGGCAGTCGTGCCGAGGTTTTCGATTGCACCAAACCAAACGATGTCTTCCTTCACCACGTACGGGTGAGCGAAGGCACGTTACGCTCGAGTGATGTCTGCACTCTACAGGTGACCGATTCGCGCCGGCGCGCCACCGCGGCCAATCACTCAGCCACGCATCTCTTGCACGCGGCACTGCGCAAGGTTCTCGGCACCCATGTCACCCAGGCCGGCTCAGCGGTCGATACTGAGCGTTTACGTTTTGACTACACTCACAACAAGGCGTTGAGCGAAAGCGAAATCACGCGCATCGAAGACTTGGTGAATACCGAGATCTCTCGCCAGATCGATGTGAATACGAATGAAATGGAGCCGCAGGCGGCGATCGCCGCCGGTGCCATGGCTTTGTTCGGCGAAAAGTATGGCGACAGTGTTCGCGTCGTGAAAATGGGTGAATTTTCGACTGAACTTTGCGGCGGCACTCACGTCACCAACACCGCAATGATTCGCTTGTTTAAACTTGTCTCCGAGAGTGGTGTTTCCGCCGGTGTTCGCCGGATCGAAGGCATTACCGCCGATACAGCTTTGCAGTACCTGCAACGTAACGCTCTTGAAAATCAGAAGGCCCGGCTGGCCGCTGGTTATCAGGAATCTTGGACTCAATACCTGCACCCGAGCGCCGACAGCAAGAGCGCCACGGTCAGTGATTGGATCGAAAACGCGAAGACCCAGGTCAAATCACTCGAGCGCGAAATCAAGGCCCTGAAAGGTTCCAGCATTGATCTCGATGCGCTCGTGAAAACGGCGAAAAATTTTTCCGCCGCTGGGGTTTCCGGTAAATGGGTAACGGCGGTACTTGATCTTGAAGACCGCCAGGTCTTGAGCGAACTCGCTGATAAACTCAAAGACCGCATTCAGTGCGGCGCGGTTGCAATTGTCGGTCGGGGCGCTGATGGCAAACATCCCATCATCGTCACTGTCTCCAAAGACCTCACCAAGACACTGAGTGCCGGCAAAATCCTGGGCGAGATCGCACAGGAAATGAAGGGCAAAGGCGGTGGACGACCGGATTTTGCTCAAGGCGCAGGTGAAGATCTCACGCGCGTTGATGCCGCCTTCGCTCGGGCCGCAGCGATGATCGGCATTAAGTGATCTTCGAGGCGACGACGAACAAATGACGACCTGCCGACACGTGGCTGAAACTCAATAATTGACGTTTAGAGATCACCGGTGGGAGTATGAGTCAAGTTGACGAAATCTCTAAGGAGAGCACTGATGAAATCACTGAGAAAACTACCGACTTCGCTGCGCGCTTTGTTTTTGATGAGTACTTTCCTGGTGGCCGCTTATTTACCCTTATCGGCTGATGCTGCGGCGACAATGGTGTCCATCAAGGTTCCAGATGGTTTGTTCGGAGTCAGTTTGAAGACCTTGAACAACGCCGATGGCTCTATGCAAATCAGCGGCATCAGTTTCGGCTATCGCACCATCTATATTCCCCTCTATGGCGATGACGGCGGCGTTACTGCCGCTACAGGATTTTGTGCGGCGATGGGTAAAGTTTTAGTCACGCGACCGACACTCACAAGAGTCGCCGCCAAAACCACGGCCCTGGGGCTCGCCGCCACAGGTGGCTCCTATGTCGTGACCGCAGCCTCCTACTACATTGTAAACTCGATCACTTGTCGTTAGGAAACTAGGGTGAGGCTGGAGCGCCTCATAACTTGAGGCGTTTCGCCCCGCAAGCGAAGCAAAATTTTGCTTTCACCGTTTCCTCATATATCGTCTTTGGCAGGGGGTCTGAATGTGGGAGAGCCTTGCCAGCTTGCTTAAAGCCGACGAATTCATGCCGCATGGACATTGCTACCTTTGGCAATCGAATATTCTTTGGCTCAATGTTGGCTCAGACGCACTGATTGCCGCGTCCTATTTCGCCATACCGACATTTCTACTCTGGTTCTACTTACGTCGCAAAGATCTTGAGTTTAGCTGGATCCTCGTCCTATTTTCGTTCTTTATCCTCGGCTGTGGCGCGACCCATCTGATGGATATTTGGACGGTTTGGAATCCGCACTATGGAGCCGCCGGAATTGTCAAAGCCTTCACTGGTGGCATCTCCATTTTGACCGCATTTTCGCTCTCACATGCTTTTCCAAAAATGTTGACCTTGGCCAGTCCCAAACAACTGGAGGCCACAAACGCTCAGCTACGCGCCGAAATCGCAGAGCGTATTCGTGCCGAAGAAGGCTGGCGACAAGCAAAGATCGCAGCCGAAGTCGCCAACTCGGCCAAAACAGCATTTCTAGCGAATATGAGTCATGAGATCAGAACCCCCTTGGGAGCCGTCACAGGATTTGCGGAGCTGCTGAAGTCACCAGCGTGGGGTACAGATGCGAAGAATGAAATCCACCGGGCCATTCATCGCAATAGCGAGTTCTTGTTGAATGTGATCAACGACGTCTTGGATCTATCTAAAATCGAGGCCGGCAAAGTTCAGATCGAGAAAAGTCATGTCTACCTTCGTGACCTAGTACTTTGACAGATAAATTTCTAGACGGTCTCACCGAGACTTCTTCGCCGGTTGGTATCTAAATTTTTTCCGCGCTTTCTTTTTGGTGAAGGTCCAGTTGATGGTGATCTTCTCCTTATTGGCTCGTTTGTTCCATGCTTTGGTCCGCGTCTTCAATTCTGATTT
>SXRI01000452.1 GCA_005793615.1 Bdellovibrionales bacterium | reverse complement strand
GGAACAAACGAGCCAATAAGGAGAAGATCACCATCAACTGGACCTTCACCAAAAAGAAAGCGCGGAAAAAATTTAGATACCAACCGGCGAAGAAGTCTCGGTGAGACCGGCTAGAAATTTATCTGTCAAAGTACTAGGTGCGAAGACCGACCTCGGGCCGCTCCTGCAGAGGCATCGCCCGAAGCACGGGACTAGATCTCCACAAAATCTCCACGATTTTTAGAAAGATCCCACCGATGGCGCTCAATCAATGTTCGCTCAGTGCGTCGACCGCCGAAAGTGTGACAGGCGCGGTCCTTTGCGCCAAGGTAGGCCTCTGTTTCAATGATTCGCCCACTCAGGCGTTCGCCCTTTACCATGTGCACCAGGGTGCAGCCGAGAAGTTCACGGGCAACGGTGACGGTGTCGCGGCGATAAAATTTCAAAGGTAGAGCGCGTGGCATCCACCGAAACTAGCCGTGGATTTGTCTGTGGACAAGTGTCAGTTGCTTGTCTAGATTTACCGGCATGGAAAATTCCGCCAAGATCAAGATTGAAGAGGGTTGGAAAGCAGCCTTGGGTGATGAGTTCTCTGCTGATTACATGCAAGAGTTGCGGAGCTTTCTCAAACGCGAGATGGATTCGGGAAAGGTCGTTTACCCAAAGCCAAACGAGTGGTTTGCGGCTTTTGATCACACACCGTTTAATAAGGTGAAGGTGGTCATACTTGGTCAAGATCCCTATCATGGCCCGGGGCAAGCGCATGGACTTTGTTTCTCTGTTCGGCCCGGAGTGCGGCCACCGCCATCGCTTCTTAATATTTTCAAGGAACTAAAAGCAGATCTCGGTATCGCGCCTCCGGGGCACGGCTACCTGACGAACTGGGCGGATCAAGGCGTGTTGCTGCTCAATGCGGTTTTGACCGTGCGTGACGGCCAAGCGGCCTCGCATCAGCAAAAAGGCTGGGAGCGTTTCACTGATAAAGTCGTTCATGTTCTCAATGATCAGCGTGAGAATCTGGTTTTTGTGTTGTGGGGAGCCTACGCGCAGAAGAAGGGCGCGTTCATTGATCGCAAGAAGCACTTGGTTTTAGAAAGCGCGCACCCTTCGCCACTTTCGGCGTCGCGCGGGTTTTTAGGAAGTCGACCGTTTTCGCAAATCAATCGTTATTTGGATTCGAAAGGCTTGGGAACGATTGAATGGGGTTTACCTCAGGCATCCCTGGTAGAGTCGCTGCCTAAAACGGTGAGCAATACTCTTAAAAATGCACCAGCCCACGGAATGTAAAGGCCCAAACATCGTTTTGATTTATAGAGACGTTGTTTTCCAAGTTGCGCTCGAGCGAGGTCATATACATCACACTTGGCGTGAGGACGATATTGGTGTCGGAAATCGGGATACCCATGTACATCATGCCACCGACGATTTGTTGGGCTGGTGAGGATGAAGTTTCCGGTCCGCTGACAAAAGCGTCGGAATTGTACTTCGTGGTCGAGTTGCTTTCGCTTCTGTTGTAAATACCGCCGATTCCCAGGTTAAGTGCTCTTGGAAACTCAAGGACTGCACCCGTCGAGAACGAGTTGCCTCCTGTAGTCACACGCGAACCAAGTCTACCGTTTTGAATTGCATCCGTAGTGCGCTCAAAATGATGGGTGTATGAAAATATACCGATAAGTTTGACGCTGCCTAAGTTGGCCAAACCCATCAGACTCGGAGAAATTGCGCCGCCACCGGATAAGCCGTTCGAGACCGTCGTTGAGCCAGTAGCGCTATCCCTTGTTTCCGAGCGAGAATTGCCAACCGGAATGTCGCCATTGAGTTCGGCGGTGATTCGCGATGTTCTACCAACACGGGCTGTCGCACCTATGCCGACGTTTGGTTCGTCCCAGCCGTCGCTAGCAGAAGTGGTGTTGGTCAGAGCCGGTGAGCCTGTGAATTGCGTTTCGGATTTACTCGGCGAGTACGAGGCCGAAGCCATGACATAAAAATTGTCAGAGAGGCCATAGGCAAGTTTGAGGCTCGGGCCGAACGACGTCGATGAGCTAGACGCATTGAGATTGACGCCCGAGGTGCCGATGGGCGCACTCACGTTTGATTTTGTCACGGAGCCACTGAGCGTGATCGCTGACAGCAACATTCCATTTAGTGGCGTTGGTGCAAGAATGGTTTGATCTGCGGTGAACCAGGTGCGTGGGACACGATAACCGCCCATATCACTGCGCTCGGCCGTTGCGAACTCAACATCCTCTTCGTCGGCGCGCACCGCTGCTGTGGCCACGACCTGTTCCTGTTCGGGCGGGGCTTTCTTGATTGCAGATTTTGATTTTTGTGAGCGCATCTTGCCGATGCGCTGACTTGGTGTGCTGGCTTGAGCCTTAGCGAGGCCACCGACAAACTGGCAAATTGTTATACAGCAGGTGAAGACCGTGACGACAAGATTCATTTTTGCAGTTTTCATGGCGGGTTACCTCTCTTGAAATCCAAGAGGGGCAAGATCCGCACCAGCGCCCCGCGTTTACCGGTAAATAATGTTACCGAGAGTGTGTCAAAATGGGACGCGAACGGCGGACGATCAGAACTAGACCAAGATCTTGGCGAAAGCGAAACCACTAGACCTATTGATAAGTGCGATGAGGCGATAGCTGCAGG
>SXRI01000451.1 GCA_005793615.1 Bdellovibrionales bacterium | reverse complement strand
TTTTTTTGCGAACCATAGTAACGAACCGATCGAGATTGCTGTCGACCTGTTTTTGTAGGTCTTTAAGTGCCTTCAAGACTTCGTTGAACCGCGTCTCGAGATTCTCCAAGCGCTCTTTCGCTTGTGGGGTTAAATGAACATGAACATCGAACTTGCGTACTTCTTTTCGAACATCACCGGCGATGCGGCTGAGCTCTTTCTTCAGATACCGGATGTCGGTCAATCGGCTCAGCTCTTTTTTCAAGGAATTCAGGTCGGTCTTCATGTCGTTATTCCTCCGCTGGTAAATTCACTTTTCGTGGTTACATGAAAATACCGGGTGAGTCGAGTTTGTTCTTTGTAGAGTCATAGTGTTAATGCGACGCATTCCTATGTGAGGTTGCAGCACGAGGAGAGATCAATTAGAGCAATCACACCATGAAGCGTACTCGATACTTACTCGAAAAATGGCGTCGCTATCCAGCAGCTGACAATGACTGGCTGGATGTCGCTCAGTTTCTTCGCTCACCAAACACGGCATCGGCCAAAGTTTGCGGTCGTCTTGAGGCTACTGCAGAGCCGAACCTGTGGCTTTTGGCGTCGGCGGGCGCGCAGGTGGAAATTGAATTCACCATTGACTGTCGGTGGAGTGAATCAGAGGAAGACGATGGACTTCTGGATCTTGAGATCCTTCGCAGCGGTGACTTAATTTGTGTTGAACTCGCGCCTGGCGGCAAATTCGCGGCCCAGCAATGCCGGTTACTGGCGCCTGCAGGTAAACAATTTAAGTTAGCCTCTGAGTTCAATTTTGAGCGAGCCAGGCAGTGGACATGGTTGCTGACAGAGATCAGGGCATTTTTTGCTGAGCGCGATTTTACTGAAATGCAAACGCCCACCTTGGTGCCGTCGCCTGGTACAGAGCCATTTCTTGATCCTTTTGTGACGACCTGGGAGACCGCAAGCGGTGGGCGCACTCTGTATTTACCGACCAGTCCTGAGTTTCACCTCAAAAAAATCCTGGCTGCCGGCTGGACGAGAATCTTCGAATTGAAAACCTGTTTTCGTAATGGTGAGCTGGGCTCGCACCATCAACCTGAGTTTATGATGCTGGAGTGGTACCGGGGGTACTCGAATCTAGAGCGAATCGCCGCCGACGTGGCTGATTTGATTTCGTGGTTGACTGAACGCTTGAGCGTGCCGACGCCACAGCTTCTCCGCACAACAATGCGCGAGGTGTTCGCTCGCGCCTTTAAGGGATTTGTACTCCAGCCGAATACGACGCGCGAGGAGCTACTTGCGATCGCGCACAAGGAAGGGGTTCACTATAGTTCGACGGACACTTGGGATGATGTTTTTTTTCGCCTCTTTCTGGAAAAGATCGAGAATTCACTCGAGGTATTGATGCAAACTGATGGCCCGATTCTCATTCATGGGTACCCGCCATCACAAGCGGCGTTGGCACGTATCGGAGCCGATGGGTTTGCTGATCGGTTTGAGGTTTATTGGCGTGGGTTTGAGTTGGCCAACGCCTTTCACGAACTCAATGATTCATCGGAAAATCTGGTGCGATTCAATGAGGACGCGAAAAGAAAGTGCGAACTACAGAGGCCGGCCGTGCCTATGGATCAAGGCCTTTTGGATGCTGTTGAGTTTGGGTTGCCGCCATCGGGAGGAATCGCACTCGGAGTGGATCGCCTTTTCATGGCGATCTTCGGCATCAAAGACATTGCCGCATCCCGGCCATTTCCCTTCAAATAGAGATCGGCGCCAAAGAAGCGAGCAATGAGGCGAGCGAAGAAGCAGTCGAGTCTTTCCAGATCAAATTGCAAATCAAATTGCAAATCAAACTCGGGTCAATCTTCGACGTTAATCTCTTCTTTGAGTTCTTTGCCGACTTTGAAAAACGGCAGTTTCTTTTCTTCGACATTGATGACTTCACCTGTGCGAGGATTGCGTCCCTTATAGGCACCGTAATACCTATTCACAAACGAACCGAAGCCTCGAATTTCAATACGGTCGTTACGCATAAGCGCCTCGACCATTGAATCGAAAATCGTATTGACCACGGTTTCCGCCTTCACGCGGGTAATCCCAGCCTTTTCGGAAATCAAGTTGATCAGATCAGCTTTTGTCATCGTGTACTTCCTTGAAACTATTCAAATCATAGAGGGCGAAAGGCATTGATTCCAACGAGTTTTTTCAATCAGGACCTTAAATAACCCCACATAAAACACCGGGTTAGTGATTTCTGTGTCGCGTTAAATGAAAATAGACATGGCGAATAGCAGCAATCCTTGAATATCGCTGTCGCCTCTGGTCGTGCCTTACGCCCAAGCCCCTGAGCGGGATGTGCGATCAGAGGCTTGGGGGAGCTTAAGTAAATTTAGAGAGCGTGGTCGTCGGTGACGATGCCAAGATTGTAGTGATGGGCCAGATAGCTGGTACCGGAAGCGATCAAAACAAAGAGATTGATGGCCATGCCCTCGCTCAAAGTGGACCAATAGAGTCCGGCGACATGAAAGGTAATCTGACTAGCAAGTGAACCGGCGACAAAGACCTGATGCCAATAATGACTGCGAGGGATCTCTTGAAAAATCCGGTAGGTCGACAGCAAAAAGCCAAGTATGAAAAACAGGTAAAAGCTCGCGCCAAGAACACCTGTCTGCGCCAGTACCTGAAAGTACACGTTGCCAGTGCCGGGATCATAGTTGGCAGCCTTGATCGAGGCATGACCTGCACCAATCCACGGACTTGTTTCCCAGATTTGTACTTGCGTGTTGATTTGCGCGCGCTGAGCTTCTGAGCGAGTGGCCTCGGTTTTTTCTACAGCCTCCCAGAGGCTTTCCGGCGAACTATAGGAAATCAACAGGACCGTAGTTACAAAAACAGCGCTTGCTAACAGCAGTTTAAAGACATTTCGTGCGCAGGTGATAGCGGCGATGATCAAACCGATCGCGCCTGCCAGCCACATTCCGGGGCGATAGGTCCAGAGAATACATAGAGCCAGAAGGAGAGCGATCGCCAGCGCAGCGTAACGGGGAAGGCGTTCAGTGCGACGAATATCAAGGAGGTAAGCGGCCACCGGAAAAGGCAAAATCAGGGCCAAAAAAGTGCCCAGATGTTCGGTGGTGTTGAAGAAGCCGACAGGGGTAAAAAAAATCGTTCCCGGGGCCGGAGCGCTCGCAAGTTCAGCAGAGCGCACGAGATCGATGCCGGAAAAGTGCTGCCAAATTCCATAAACGGCGGTGAACGAGGCGCCAGCAACTGCAAGAAAAAAAATCCGATTCAGTCCAGGAAAGAGCTCCCAGCAATAGGCCATCATGTAAAGCAGGATCACCCAGCGCAAACCGCCGAACGTGGCTAAGTTTTCTTCGATCGAGCTACCGCTGGCTGCCGAGGCGGCGCCGATGAGGAGATAGCCGAATAGAAAGAAGTCGCCGCCGATTCGGTAAATCCGGAACTCACGCAAGCCGCTGAGAAGATCCGCAAGAACATAAATAAGTGTGAG
>SXRI01000032.1 GCA_005793615.1 Bdellovibrionales bacterium | reverse complement strand
GCCAAAAAGTCTTGGGCTTCAGACCAGAGCAATTCAACGGATTCTTTGAGATTTCGCCATGAGTAGCCACGGCGAAAATTTCAACACCTTCGATTTAGCTTGGCAAGGTTTAAGGAGGCCTCTAAGGAGGCAGTTTTCTCGGTTTATGCGCCAAATTTCGTCACTTTGCTTGCAAGTTCGATAGTGGAAGAGATTCAAAGACTGCTCAAATCTTCGACAGCGAACTCCCGCCGCCCCCCCCTTGATGGCATCGGCATTGCTCTACTTTTCGAGGAACCCAAAGACAAGGAACTTAGAATTGAAGACTCTTTTCGCTCCGCTTAAGCGCCTCGGCCTCCTCGCCACACAGCTCACCGACCGGGTGCCGTCGCGTATTTTGTTCTTCATTGGGCTCACTTCACTCATGATCTCCGTTAGCTTGCATTTCGACTTTTCCCCTAAAAATGATTCACCTATCGCCGCTTTTTTCTCTGATGTTCCGAACTTTGAAGATCTACTTGAGCTCCAAGAGACCAACTCTAGCGAAGACGCCAGCGATTCGGATGAAGGTCATGAGACCGACGCCGCAGAGTTAATAGTTGAAATTCCCGAGAGCCTACGTCTCGAGGCACTTCCGATTGATCCACTCGTGGTGTCTATGTTCGAGAGCCTGGGATTGAGTGAAACATTGTTACCAAGCGACAGTCTCATCAATCCGCAAAACACATTTGGTTTGAGCCGCGAGGCTATTCTAACCGACATAGAGGGGCGAATAGACGAAGATTTCCATATCCCGGACTTGCTGAGCGATCGGACGGGATTCTGGTTCGATGTCTATACCAAATACGATTCCAATCGCCGAATCATTCATCATTCACTTTTTCCCTGGATAATTTTTAAAGTCGTAGACGTATCTGCGATCATCAACAGCGATACTCCAAAACATCTATGGATGCGACGGATGAAAGCTGATCGGATCGTGAAGACCGAGGTGCTCAAAGTGCGCGCAACTCTTCACCGATTGGCGAACCGCCGTCGTGTGGATAATCTCACTGAGGCCGAACGCGAAATGGTAACGCTTCTGGCGCCACTTGGAGATAACTCCAGGAAACAGGCGCTCCAGGCGCTTCGCTCCGTGCGCACGCAAGTGGGCCAACGTGATTTTTTTGTTGAAGGTTTGCGCCTGAGTTCGCGCTATCTCTCCACGATGGAACGCATCTTCGCAGATCACCGTCTACCCATCGAGCTCACCCGTATCCCTTTTGTTGAAAGCAGTTTCAATCGTTTCGCCACCAGTAAAGTCGGTGCTTCCGGTGTGTGGCAGATCATGGATGGAACCGGACGCAAATTTATGACCATCGATTCTATCGTTGACGAACGTCGTTCACCGCTAAAGGCCACCGAGGCCGCAGCCAAGCTCCTTAAGGAAAATCATCTGATACTTCATCGCTCGTGGCCATTGGCGGTTACGGCCTGGAATCACGGTCCGTCGGGAATTCGTCTCGCCGCCAAGCGTTCCAACTCACGTGACCTTGGAAAAATCGTAGGTCACTATCGTTCACGATCTTTTGATTTCGCTTCGTCGAATTTCTACTGCGAGTTTCTCGCGGCACTTCATGCGGAAAAGTACAGTACCGAAATTTTCGGCACTTCCGAACGCGCTCCGCAAGAAAATCTGCTTGCTGTAAAACTCTCGCGGTCGGTTCGTTTTCGTGAGTTGCTCACTGCCAGCGGCATGGAAATTGACGATATGCTGGCACTGAATCCAGATATCACCAAAATCGCACGCCAGAACCTAACAATGTATCGGGGCTTTCGCCTTCATATGCCGGATTGGGCAATCGAAAGACTCGATCGCTTGGTGTCGGTTCAAAAAACCCGTACATCACTGGCTCGAAAAGACTAACGAATCCAGTGGCTAATAACGCTAACAACTCTGGATTCCACGAGTGCAACAGAAGAGTGTATTTTACTTGAGCCAGACGCTTGCACGGTAATGGTCCGGAAACCCTCTGGTACATTGAAGATCACAAAACCACCGCCGGGTTGGCCGAAGTCAGTGTCATGGGGCTCTCCACGACTGTTAAAGTAGATCACGCGAGACGATGGCAAAAGACTGCGTTCTTCGAGGGCGACCTTATATGGCGAGGCACCCTGCACAAAACCGACTACCGCACCAGAGCCAAGTTCCGTGTTAACTCGGAATCTTCCCCGCATTCCGTCTATCCACGCATTGGTGATCATCGGTAGATAGATGATTCCCCGATCACGACTGATCGCTATTCGGACCTGACGATACAGTGAGCCCGCATCCGAATCGATGATCAGCAGACTGCGGTTTTCAGCATAGTTAATGAGGCCCGTGCCAGTTTGATCAATTGTTTTCGCCTGGCTGGATCCTGGCGAAGTCAATTGCGCGCTAACCGGCCGATCTGTTGCGAAGGCATCAAAGACTTTTACTTTTGCCTGCCTGACTGCCGCCGTTTCGATATCCATTCGCGAGATCATTCTATCTTCGGTCGGGAAGACTAGCGGCTCCGTGACTTGGTCAGCATCAAGGGCCGCCTGAACCGCGTGAGCCCCCTGTGGTACCGGAAAGAATGCGTACATACCGTTAGCAGACGTCTGTGTGAGGTTTGGATCAGGCATCATCGCCGAGTTGAAATACATCGGCTGCATGATCGCGGCTGTCGTTAGAAGTTCAACCTTCGCCCCTTGGCGCGGTTTACCGCCTTGGGTGACTCGTCCCCATATAATGGCCGCTTGTTTACCACTGCCTTGGCCCGAGCGAGCCATTGCAACTGACATCAGATGCCGGATCATTTGATCATCACGATTTGAGATAAGTTCAATTTGATTATCAATACCCGTACGCGCAAAAGTTAAAGTTCCCCAATAACCTGGGCGGTTTACAGCCACGATGGCATTTGATCCCTCGAGGAGGTTTTGTTGTTCAAAACGCCCATCACCGCCAGTTTTGCTCACGAAAGGTAGATCACGGAAAACCACCTCGGTTCCCGGAAGCGGCTGCTTTTTGGCAAGTACTTGCCCTCCCAGGCCTTGGGGCACCGGTTGAATTCGTAATTTGATTCCCGTGATATGCGGTTGATTTTGCTGCTTCACAGGCGCACACCCAAGTTCAAACGAACCGCGGCCAATCACATCGCCATAGGGTGTTCTTAATTCGCCAACGATTTGCCCCGAATTTTCTTCGGCGAAAAGCTCATATCGCCCCTGTCTCAGCCAAACAGCGCCGGACTCAACGGGCTCGCCATCCACCTGCCGAAAAACCACAACTCGGTCCATCGAGTTCGATAGCGCAAGTCCGTCGGAGAACTCAAGCGGGCCGGATACTACAACTTGGTGAAGGGTCGGCTTCGGAGTACACGAATGTAATGAAACCGACTCTGTGGAAAACTTCGGGGACTGAGTTCGGGTGTGATCGTCACCAAAATCAGGCTGTGGATTACTCTGTGAGAATCCGGTATTGCGTCTTGATTGTTCGGGTGCCGGTGTCTTTCGCGGTTGATGGGGGGCGATAGCGAAACGGGGAGCATTGGAGATCGCTGGTTCCGGTACCTCGGGAGCGTCTCGATGATCTTCATTCGCCGAATTCGCAAGGGGCAGGAAGAGACTGCCTAGTAGCTCCTCGCGGCTAATATTCAGATCTGAGAGCGAGATTGTTTTAGTGACCGGGGAGTCCCCTGTTTTAGCCGCAGACTTAACTATGTCTTCCTTAGGGTTTTTCTCAGCGGGCGCACGTAAGCCGGAAGTCATTTGACGGAGAGTCTCCGCCGCCATTTGCGCCATTAATTGTGCGCTAGCCTGGCGAGAGGCCCTTTCCTGTGCAATCAAAGAATGTTCACGTTGGTTGGCGCGGATAAGCTTCTCGGCAAGATGAGTAATGGGATTAACGCCAACCGAGAGTTCCACAGCAACTGGTCCGCCAGTGTCCGTCGTTGTTATGACATCGCTTGACCAGGTATCCTCAAGAGCGGCATAGGCCGGCGATGATCGATCCAATTTTATATTCACACCCTCTGTAAAGACTCGCACACCAGTGCCAGTTCCTGCGGCGGGTGGAGCAAAAAACGCGAATGAAACAAATGCGGAAGATAGTCCGATTGCGAGCAATGAGACACCGAGTGCATGGCGTTTCACCATGGCTTTATTGGACGCATTTCTTCGTCTTGATCGATGGTAATTCACGTCTCGTCCTGTGACTCTGTAAGAGCATCCTGCTCTCACATAAGATAAGTTTACCTAGAATGCTCGAAAATCGTCAATAATGTTGCGATCTTCGCGACGATCGGCTAAGGCGTCCTTTAGGCGATCTACCAGATCTTTGGTGAGTTTCTTGTCGACCGAGCCCGACTTATAGGTACCATCTTTCAGGCGTTTTTCTTTAAAGACGTTCACATCTAGTTTGTAGGGACGCCCTGAATTCAAAATCAGGACTTTGGCATAGGCGCGCTCTGGCATATCGGTTGCGTCCTCATCCCAATTACGAGGATTGAAATAGCCCGAAGTCAATTCACGACCATTCAGGCTTTCCTCTTTCATTCCATGAGGAAGAACCGACATCACGGTCTTTCTCACCGTATTCAACGACAACATAACGTTTTGGATTTTTGCTGTCTGACACCCGGTAATCAAAACTGATATCCCGAGAAACAGCAGAAACAACAGGGCAGCTACAGCCGGGCTTGTGTTCTTATTTCTACCCAAAGCCCGGTAGTAGCGGGGATTATTCTGTGCAAAAAACAATTGCCTAAGGACTGCGATAAATTTGTGCTCCAGTTAAATGGTCATCGTAGTGATCACTCTCAAGCACAGATCTCACCACGCATCACTTCGGAACTTTTTCCCAGTCTTTAAGGAAAGCCTGGATACCGGCATCCGTCAACGGATGGTTAGCCAATTGCTTCATGACCTTTAAAGGACAAGTCACGATATCAGCACCAACCATTGCCGATTCAAGCACATGGATCGGATGACGTACACTTGCAACCAAGACTTCAGTCTTGAAAGAGTAATTATCGAAAATTTGCCGGATTTGAGTAATCAGCTCCATACCGTTGTTCGAGATGTCATCAAGGCGCCCGACAAACGGCGAAACCATCGAAGCTCCCGCCTTAGCCACAAGCAGAGCCTGAAGAGGTGAGAATACCAAAGTCACATTGGTCTTAATTCCATCAGCCGCAAATTTACGGCATGCGATCAGACCATCTTCACACATCGGAATTTTAACCACGACGTTGTCATGAAGTTTTGCCAGTTCTTTACCTTCAGCATACATTTTGTCCGCTTGCAGACTGATGACCTCTGCCGAGATCGGACCGCGAACTTCGCGACAAATTTCAAGAATGACATCGTTCATCTTGCGGCCAGTTTTCGCGATCAAGGTCGGATTGGTGGTGACGCCGTCAACCCAACCGCGCTGGTTCGCCTCGCGAATTTCATTAATGTCCGCCGTGTCTATGAAGAACTTCATAGGCTAAACTCCTCTATGGTTTTGAATAACTAGGTCTATGGCTCTATGCGCGGAAAATCAAGCTCCGAGCATGTCGTCGAGGGAATAGAGCCCGGGAGACTGAGTTAACAGCCACAAGGCAGCCTTCAGAGCACCCCGCGCAAAGACGCGACGGTTCATAGCTGTGTGCTCAAAGGTTAAAGTTTCTTCTGCTCCCATTGCCCAGATTCGGTGAATTCCAAATATACCGCCGCCGCGAATCGCCAAAGGTTCGGGGCACTCTCGGCCAACCGCTGCTTCCAGTCGATCCTGAAGAAAGAGCGCTGTTCCGCTGGGTTTATCCTTCTTTTGCGAGTGGTGCAGCTCCTCGATCTGAAACTCATAGCCCTCAAGCTTATTCAGCCCGGCCAAAACCATGGCCAAAACCGCTATCCCCAAGCTCATGTTGGGCGCCCAAAGCACCGGACTTTGTTCGCCGGCTCTCT